>DASUVR010000379.1:0-4299 GCA_036378855.1 Gemmatimonadales bacterium
CGTGACCAAGGGGCAGGAGGTTCCACCCGAATTGCTGGAGCTGGCCCGGATGAAGGGCGTGCCGGTCCTGCGGAGCAAGCTGAAGACCTCTGAGTTCTACCGCCGGATCAAGCCGATTGTCGAGGAGGCCTTTGCGCCCAGAACCACGCTCCATGGCTCGCTGGCCGACGTGTACGGCGTAGGTCTGCTCTTCGTTGGCCGCTCCGGCATCGGCAAGAGCGAATGCGTGCTGGATCTGGTGGAGCGGGGCCACCGCCTCGTTGCCGACGACGTAGTGCAGGTGACTCGCCGGGGCAACGACGTGTTGATTGGCCGGGGACACGAGCTGGCAGCTCACCATATGGAGATTCGGGGCATTGGCCTGATCGACATTCCGGCCCTGTTCGGAGTGCGCGCGGTGCGCCAGCAAAAGCGGATCGAGGTGGTGGTGCAGCTGGAGGACTGGGAGACGGCCAAGGACAGTGACCGCAGTGGTCTCTCGCGGGAGGAGACCACCATTCTGGACGTGCCGGTTCCCCGGGTTGTGGTCCCGCTCAATCCCGGAAAAAACATCACGGTCATCTCCGAGGTCGTGGCCATGATGCACCTGCTGCGCTACTCGGGAGTGGACGTCGCCGCGGCTTTCAATGCCCGACTGATCAAGCGAATGAAGGAGCAGCGTGGAGTAAGGGAGTACCTCCAGGAAGACTATGAGTGAGGAGCTGCTCGGGGTTGTGGTCTGCCATGGCTCCCTGGCCGGAGCGCTGGTGCAAGCCGCCGAGCAAATCAGCGGAATACCGGGTGCGCTCGTCCCGGTGTCGAACACGGGATGCGACCGGGATACGCTGGAAGAACGTGTGCTGGCCGCCCTCGGAGGCAGGCCGGCGGTGGTGTTCGTCGATCTGGCCAGCGGCTCCTGCTCCTTTGCCGTGTTGAAGCGGCTGCGGGGTGAGCCTTCGGTCAAGGTCGTCACTGGGGTGAACCTGGCGATGCTGGTGGATTTCGTCTTCCATCGCACGCTCTCGCCCGACGAGGCGGCCGCGCGGGCCATGGCCGCCGGAGAAAAGTCGATCAGGATTCCCTGATGTCCATCGTGCTCTGCCGAATCGATGACCGTCTCATCCACGGGCAGGTAGTCATCGGATGGGGCCGCCCACTGGGGATCAACCTGATCATCCTGGTTGATGATCAGGTAGCAGCCAGTGACTGGGAGCAGGAGCTCTATCGGATGGCCGTGGATCCGAACATCGAGGTCAGATTCGTCAGCGTGGCCGATGCAGCCGCTCATCTCCGGGAATGGCAGGACAACGGAAAACGCGGCCTGGTGCTCACCGGAGACCTCGAGTCCATGGCTGCGCTGCATTCCGCTAACCCCGAGATCATTCATCGCATCAACCTGGGCGGCATTCACCACCGCCCCGGACGGCGGGAGCGGCTCCCGTTCGTGTACCTCACCGACCAGGAGCTGCACACGCTCAATGCGCTGGAGCAACACGGAGCTGTCATCACCGCGCAGGATGTGCCCACCACGCCTCCGGTGGCGCTGAGGAATCTCGGGTGACGGAATTCTCCCCCCATGTGGTGTTGCCCCTGCTGCTGTGGGGGACGCTGGTCGGTCTCGATCTGGTCAGCGTTCCCCAGGCCATGATCTCCCGGCCGGTAGTGGCCGGAGCGGTCGCAGGCGCCATCGCGGGCGACATCGAGGCGGGTTTCCGCATCGGCGTTCTGTTCGAGTTGTTCGCCCTGGATGTGATGCCGTTCGGCGCCGTCCGCTATCCCGACTACGGCCCCGCGACCATAGGAGCAGTGGCTCTTGCTGCCGGCACACCGTGGGAACTGGGATTGGGAATCGGGACCGCCTTCGGTCTCATCCTCGCGGTGCTGGGCGGCTGGAGCCTGCAGGTGGTTCGTCGGTGGAACGCTCGTTCCATCCAACGGCAGGCGGCGGCGCTCGCCGCCGGGGAGAGCAGCGCA
Organism: Gemmatimonadales bacterium; assembly: GCA_036378855.1. GTDB lineage: Bacteria > Gemmatimonadota > Gemmatimonadetes > Gemmatimonadales > GWC2-71-9 > CAVVWJ01. The sequence goes on from DASUVR010000379.1 coordinate 1,954, forward strand.
ATTCGGCGGCTCCAGTACGGAGCGCTTTTCCGTGACGCCCTCCGGGGTTTCACCCTGACTCTCACTGCGCTGGTGCTGGCTTCCACGCTGAGCGAATCGATCCGGCTCGACCGTCAGACCGCGGTCGCATTTACTCTGGTGGCGATTGGCTCCGGACTGGCTGCTGCGGTCAACAGCGTCGTGCGAGCCTCGGGTCGCGGGCCCCGGCTCAAGTGGCTGATCGCGGGGCTCGCAGTGGGTCTCCTCATCGCGGTGCTGTTATGAACCGACGATTGCGCGCGCTGCTCCGATTGTTCGCGGTGCAGGGCACCTGGAACTACGAGCGCATGCTCGGGGTGGGTATGGGCTACGCCGCCGAGCCGCTGTTGGAAGACCTGAAGGCTGTGGATCCGGTTCGCCATGGCGAGGCGGTGGTTCGGTCGGCCGAGTTCTTCAACTGCCATCCGAATCTGGCGGGGCTCGCCCTCGGCGCGACGGCCCGGGCGGAGTACGAGGCCGTTGCCGGCCCCCAGATCGTGCGACTGAGAACAGCCCTGTGCAGCCCGTTGGGCTCGATGGGAGATCAACTGTTTTGGGCCGGCCTGGTGCCGGCGCTGGTGGGGATCACGCTCGTCGCTGTGATGCTGGGGGCGCGCATGGGGGCGATCGCCGCCTTCCTGCTGACGTACAACAGCATCCGAATCTGGACCGGTTACTGGTCGCTCCGAACCGGGATGTCCGCTGGCATGAAGGTGGGTGCTGCCATCAGCAGCTCCTGGTTGCCCAAGGCCATCGAGTGGGTAGGCCCGGCCGCCGGCTTTGCCTTGGGTGCGGCGGTGCCCGCGGTGGCCGCCTGGTATCTTGGAATCTTTGGCTGGGCCGGCGCGATTGGGGCGGCCGGAGTAGGGGTAGCTGGTTTTGCCTTGACCCGCTGGTTCGGTCCCGGACTCACCTCCGTGCGCTTCGCCCTGCTGGCGATGATTCTGCTCCTCCTGTTTCGGCGGATCGGCCTGTGATCGAGCGTGAAGCAAAGATCGTGAATCTGGAGGGGCTGCACGCCCGACCCGCCGCGCGCATCGTGCGCCTGGCCAGCACGTTCAATTCCGAGATCGAGATCTGCAAGGACGGGGTCGGAGTGAACGGGAAGAGCATCATGGGAGTGATGATGCTGGCGGCGGAGTGCGGCAGCTCGATCACCATCCGGGCGGACGGCCCCGACGCCGAGCAGGCGGCCGCGGCGCTGGCCAACCTGGTGGCCACCGGCTTCGGCGAGACGGTGCAATGACCCGCGTGCTCCGGGGCATTGGAGTTTCACCCGGCGTGGCCTGCGCTCCAGCCCTCCTGATACGCTGGGACTTTCCGGAGGTGAAAGACCGCACCGTCCCTGCGGGTGAAGTGGAGAACGAGGTTAGACGGCTCCGCGACGCCGTCAGTGCCGTGGTGTCCCATCTGCGGGATCTGGGTGAGCGCGTGCTCCAGCGCGCCGGTCCCGAGGAATCCCGGATCTTCGACGCCCAGACTCTGATGGCCCAGGACGAGGATTTCCTGGCCTCGGTGGAGACCCTGATTCGCAAAAATCAGCTCAGCGCCGAAAGCGCCTACGAGTTCAGGGCGCTCGAGCTCAGGGCGCTCTGGTCCGGAGCCGCCCGGCTGCGGGAGCGGCTAGCTGACCTGCATGCCATTCAACTGCGGATGATTCATCACCTGCTGGGCCGGACAGACACCGAGCTCTGGTCGGTGCCGGCCGACGAGCAGGTAATCGTGGTGACTCATGAGCTCTCGCCCGGTCTTACGGTGCAGATGGACCGGGAGCATGTGGTGGGGCTGGTGAGCGAAGAGGGTACCCGAACTGCCCACGCTGCCATCCTCGCCCATTCGCTCGGCATTCCAGCGGTCATGGGTGCCAGCGGGGCGCTGAGCTCAATTCCGAACGGGACCACGCTGCTGCTCGACGGGCAGAGCGGCACCATCGTTCTCGATCCCACCCGGGATGAGCTGGAAGAGGCCAAAGTTCAGGTAAGCCGTCGCCACAAGCTCGAGCTGCAGCTTGAATCGGTGGTGGGCGAGGCCGCGATCACGCCTTCAGGCCGGCCGATCACCCTGATGGGCAACGTGGACCTTCCGGAGGAGATCGAGGCCGCCGTACGCTTAGGCGCGCACGGCGTGGGACTTTTGCGGACTGAGTTTTTGCTGACCGGGCGAGCCAGCCTGCCGACCGAAGACGAACAGGCCGATTACTTCCGCCGCGTCGCCCTCGCCTTTCCCGACTACACCGTGGTCATACGGTCCTTCGATCTGGGGGGCGACAAGTTTCCCGCGGCCTTCAAGGCCCCGGTGGAATCCAATCCGTTCCTGGGCTGGCGCTCC
>DASUVR010000380.1:0-2471 GCA_036378855.1 Gemmatimonadales bacterium
GGTCGGAATGCAGAGGGTGACGTTGTTGTCGCCCCGCATCAGGAAGGCCGGGCTGGTAGCGTCCCAGGCGGTGTAGCCGCGGGCCTCGAAGGTGGCGCGGATGCCCCCCGACGGGAACGGCGGGGTGGTCTTCAACTTCTCCGGCTCCGAGCTGGTGCAGGGCGAGCCCGACGCGTCCAGCTTCCCGTCCGGCGGCATCCGGGCCACCTTCGAGGCCCGCGGCTACACCGCCTGGGACGCTACCAGTCCGGCCTTCCTCATGCGGGGCGACAACAACGTCACCCTCTGCATCCCGACCGCGTTCGTCTCCTGGACCGGCGAGGCGCTCGACACCAAGATCCCGCTCCTCCGCTCGGTGGAAGCCCTCTCCCGTCAGGCGCTCCGGATCCTGAAGATCTTCGGCACCGACCAGGACGTGTCCCGGGTGTACACCACCGTGGGGCCGGAGCAAGAGTACTTCCTGGTGGACCGCGAGCTCTACTTCAAGCGGCCCGACCTGCTCATCTGCGAGCGCACGCTGTTCGGGGCCAAGCCGCCCAAGGGACAGCAGCTGGAAGACCACTATTTCGGCACCATTCCGCCCCGGGTGCTCGCTTTCATGGCGGAGGCCGAGCGGGAGCTGTACCGGCTGGGGGTGCCGGTGAAGACCCGGCACAACGAGGTGGCGCCGGGACAGTATGAGATCGCGCCGCTGTTCGAGCCGAGTCACATCGCGAGCGACCATCAGATGCTGCTGATGGAAACGCTCAAGCGGGTGGCGCCGCGCTACGGCCTGCAGGCGCTGTTGCACGAGAAGCCGTTTGCCGGGGTGAACGGGTCGGGCAAGCACAACAACTGGTCGATGTCCACCGACACCGGCGTCAACCTGCTGGATCCGCAGGACGAGACCCACACCAACATGCAGTTCCTGGTGTTCCTCTGCGCCACCATTCGGGCGGTGGATCTCCACGCCGATCTGCTGCGGGCCTCCATTGCGTCCGCGGCCAACGACCACCGCCTGGGAGCCAACGAGGCGCCGCCGGCGATCATCTCGATTTTCCTGGGGAAGATGCTATCGGACATCCTGGAGCAGGTGGAGGCCGGCCTGCCCAAGCGCACCATCAAGGGTGGAGTGCTCGACCTCGGCGCCAAGACGCTGCCGCAGCTGCCCCGGCATTCGGGCGACCGCAACCGGACATCTCCTTTTGCGTTTACCGGGAACAAGTTCGAGTTCCGGGCCGTGGGCTCCAGCGCCAGCATTGCCTGGCCCAACACGGTGCTCAACACTATCGTGGCCGAGTCACTGGACTACGTCGCGAGCGAGCTGGAGAAGTCGATCGGCACCAAGCCGACCGAGGCCAAGCTGCAGCTCGCCGTGATGAGCGTATTGAAGCAGGTGATCAGTCAGCACAAGCGGGTGATCTTCGACGGCGACAACTACTCCGAGGAGTGGCACGCCGAGGCGGACCGGCGGGGATTGCCCAATCTCAAGGATTCAGTGGCCGCGTTCGGGGTGCTGCGGGAGAAGAAGAACATCGAGCTGTTCAAGAAGTACGGCGTGCTGACCCAGGCGGAGCTCGATTCCCGAACCCACATCGCGCTGGAGAAGTACATCAAGCAGCTGGGGATCGAAGCCGAGACCATGGTCTCGATGGCCCGGAACCATATCCTGCCCGCTGCGCTGCAGCACCAGCAGCGTTTGGCGAGCGCCATTGCGGCAACCAAGGCGGCCGGCGTGGATTGCGAGGACTCGTTCGCCGCGCTCCGCAGCTTCGTGGATCTGGTGACTCGGCTACGCAGCGCAACTGCGGCAGTAGAGCGGTCGGCCGCGCACCACGCCGGCGAACCGATGGAACACGCCAAGCAGATCAGCCGGGAGCTGAAACCGGTGATGGCGGAGCTGCGGGAGGTGGTGGACGTGCTGGAAACACACGTCGCGGCAGAGCTGTGGCCGTTGCCGACGTACAGGGATTTGTTGTTTTTGAAGTGAGCTGGGGGCTGGGAGCTGGGAGCTGGGATTTGATCCGCGGTGCGGGAGTTTGGTAGAGATCGCTGCCGCCCAGGTTGCTATGCTCCTCGTAATGGGCGATTTCCAGCGACTCTCGGTGTGGCAGCAGGCTCATGTCCTTGCCTTGGAGGTTCATCGCTCCACCGGCGCGTTCCCTGCTATCGAGCGTTACGGCCTTGCAGCACAGATGCGGCGGGCAGCGGTATCAGTCGTGTCGAATATCGCCGAGGGGTGCGGTAGGCAGAGCGATCGGGAGCTTGCCTATTTTCTCAGGATGGCGCGCGGATCTGTTCGTGAACTCCAGTGCCAGCTTCTTCTGTCCCGTGATTTGGGATATATACAAACGGAGGCATGGAAGAAGCTGGATGCGAGTACTCAGAGCACGAGCAGGATGCTCAGCGGTATGATTCGGACTGTACGGCGGAAGGCTCCAAGCTCCTAGCTCCCAGCTCCCAGCTCACAGCGGCCAACCAATCGATCTTTT
>DASUVR010000381.1:0-2677 GCA_036378855.1 Gemmatimonadales bacterium
ACAATCGACAGCAGGATGCGGCGTATTAGCCTTGGCCGGTCCCACGATCAGGCCTCCAGAGGGAGAGGCGCCCCGGCGCCGAAGTACCTCCAGCGCAGCGGTGGCCATGGGAAACGCAGCTTTGCCGAGAGCCAATAACCAGACTGGTCGGCCACTCTCCGGCACCGCCTCCAGCCTCCGCGCCAGAGCCGGTCCTGGCGCAACGGCGTCTGTGGCCGCAGAGTAAAGGTTGGCCAGCAGATCCCGGGGCGTGAGGGGGGTGGATTGGGTCAGGGTTCCGCTCTTGTGAAAAAGTTCACAAAGTGTTATGGTCGGAAGAATTCAACGTAGCTCTCAGTCTGCCATCTCTAGTCTGCCATCTTTCCAAGAGGTCCCCATGGCCGGCCGCAACTTTCTCTTCGTTCCCGGGCCCACCAACGTGCCCGACCGCGTTCTCCGGGCCATGCACCGGGCCATGGAAGATCACCGCTCCTCTGATTTTCCATCACTGGCGGCGCCGATCTTCGAGGACCTGAAGAAAGTCTTTAAAACCACTTCCGGCCAGCCGTTCCTGTTTCCCGCGAGTGGGACCGGTGCCTGGGAGGCATCCCTCTCCAACACGCTTTCCCCGGGCGACCGGGTTCTTGCCGCGCGCTTTGGGATGTTCAGCCATTTGTGGATCGACATGGCCCAGCGGCTTGGCCTGGATGTCGAGGTGCTCGATGCGGAGTGGGGAGAAGGCGCGCCGATCGAGCGATATCAGGAGGCGCTGGCCGCTGACAGCTCACACCGGATCAAGGCGGTGCTGTTTACCCATAACGAGACCGCCACCGGGGTCACCAGCGACGTGGCGGGAATTCGCCGCGCCCTGAATGAGACCAGGCATCCGGCACTGCTCATGGTCGACGGCGTGAGCTCCATCGCCAGTATCGACTTCCGAATGGATGAGTGGGGGGTGGACCTGGCCGTTACCGGATCCCAGAAGGGCTTCATGCTGCCGGCCGGACTCGGCATCGTCTGCGCCAGCCAGAAGGCGCTCAGTCTCTACGAGCAAGCCAGGCTGCCCCGGGTGTTCTTCGATTTCGGCGACATGAGGAAGGCCAATGCCACTGGCTACTTCCCCTACACCCCGTCGATTCCCATGCTCTATGGTCTGAAGGAATCCGTCGCCATGCTGCTGGAGGAAGGGCTGGAGAACGTCTTTGCCCGGCACCATCGTCTGGCGGAAGGGACCCGCCTTGCGGTGAAGGCGTGGGGTCTGGAGCTGTGCGCCCGGGCGCCCAAGTGGAACTCGGATACGGTCACCGCGATCATGGTTCCACCAGGAATTAATGGCGCCGAGGTCATCGATGTTGCCTATCGGCGCTACGATCTGGCGCTGGGTGCCGGACTCGCCCGCATGGCCGGCAGACTTTTCCGGATCGGCCATCTTGGTGACCTCAACGAGCTGATGTTGCTGGGTGCGCTGGCCGGGGCAGAGATGGCCATGCGAGATGTTGGCATCAAGGTCACTCCCGGCAGCGGAGTGGCCGCCGCCCAGGAATACTGGCGAAGCACGTCGGCTCCCCTACCCAAGAGGGAGCTTCCGCCCCGGGCTCCCGAGCCCCAGCCCGCCTCCGCGGGAGCCAAGAAGGTCACGGTCGGCGCCGGGCGATGAGCCACACCCGCTTCGAGCCGGCGCGAGCCCGTCTTCAGCGCAGCGAGCTGGCGGTGCCCGGCTCCCAGCCGGGAATGTTTCGCAAGGCGCTGGAGAGCGAGGCGGACTACATCTTCCTCGATCTGGAAGACGCCGTGGCCCCGGCCGACAAGGCCCAGGCCCGGCTCAACGTCATAGCGGCGCTGCACGAGCACGACTGGCGAGGGCGGGGAAAAACCATTGCCGTGAGGATCAACGGCATCGACACCCACTACATGTACCGGGACGTGGTGGACGTCGTGGAGCAGGCCGGAGACCGGCTGGATGTGGTGCTCATTCCGAAGGTGGGCGTGCCGGCCGACGTTTACCTGGTGGATGCGCTCCTGACCCAGATCGAAGAAGCGAAGGGCATCGATCAACGGATCGGGATCGACGTGCTGATCGAAACCGCGTTGGGCATGGCCAACGTCGAGATCATCGCGCAGTCGAGCCGGCGGCTCGAGGCCATGCACTTTGGTGTCGCCGATTACGCCGCCAGCTGCCGCGCCCGCACGGTAAACATCGGAGGCTTGAACCCCGATTACCCGGGAGACCAGTGGCACGCGGCGCTTTCCCGAATGATCGTGGCATGCCGAGCCTATGGGCTCCGCGCCATCGACGGGCCGTTCGGGGACTTCAAGGATCCGGATGGCTACACCCTTGCCGCCCGCCGGGGAGCCGCCCTCGGTATCGAAGGGAAGTGGGCCATTCACCCGTCCCAGATAGCGCTGGCCAACGAGGTGTTCACCCCGCCTGGCAGGGAAGTAGAGCGGGCGCGGCGGATTCTGGACGCCCTGGAGCAGGCGGCCCGCGAAGGCCGCGGCGCAGCCCAGCTGGATGGGCGGATGATCGACGCGGCGTCGGCCCGCATGGCTCAGAATGTGGTGGATACGGACAAGGCTATTAACAGCAAGTCGGGAGTCGGGAGTCGAGAGTCGGGAGTTCCCGTTTCGTGACTCTCCTGCTGCCCACTCCGCTGTGGTACCGGCGACAAACTCCTGACTCCTGACTCCTGACTCCCCA
>DASUVR010000382.1:0-7871 GCA_036378855.1 Gemmatimonadales bacterium
GAGCTCCTGAGGATTCGGGGTAGAACCTCGCTGTTCTGCCGTTCCGCCATCTCCGCCGCTTTCCCGGTTCCCCGTCTCCTACCTATACTTGCCTCTTACCCTGAGGAGACGGTGAACATGTTGCGTCCCTATTACTCCAGCACAACGGGCTTCGCGTACACAGCCCTCATCCTGGGACTTGCTGCCTGCAGCGGTCGAGAGAGCGCGGCCAAGCGGGCCCAATCCGATAAAGCGCTGGCTGAGTCTGCTGCGGTGTACGAGGAGGTAGCGGCTCGGTTCCGCAAAGTTGGGGAGACCGCCAACCTGGAGGGGCCCGAGTCGGCCCGCTACGATCGCGATCTCGATGTCTGGTTCGTGTCCAACGTCAATGGCACTCCCACCGCCAAGGACAACAATGGCTACATCAGCCGGCTCCGGCCTGACGGCACGCCCTACAACCTCAAATTCATCGAAGGCGGGAAGAAGGGCGTGACCCTGAACGCACCCAAGGGGCTGTCGATCGTCGGTGATACCCTGTGGGTAGCTGACGTCGACTTTGCTCGCGCGTTCAACAAGCGCAGCGGAGCCGCGCTGGCGAATGTGACCATCCGAGGCCGAGTGAAGTTCCTGAACGGTGCCGCGGTTGGGCCCGATGGTGCCATCTACATGACCGACACCGGCATCGCCTTCGGCCCCAAGGGCGAGATCTCCCATCCCGGGCCCGACCAGGTGCTGCGGATCACCCGAGGCGGGGCCACGATCGCTCTCAGCTCTCCTACGCTGGCCGGCCCCAACGGCATCACCTGGGATTCCAAGGAAAACCGGTTCGTGATCGTGTCCTTCACCGGAAACGGGATCTTCCAATGGAAGCCGGGCGACAAGGACGTGAAGTTGCTGGGAACCGGCCCGGGCCAGCAGGACGGGGTTACGGTGTTGCCTGACGGGCGGATATTGGCGACCAGCTGGGCGGATTCGAGTCTCTTCGTGCTGGACCACGGGAAGACGAGCAAGGTGGCAACCGGTATCGCGTCGCCAGCCGACATCGACTTCGACGAGAAGGACTCCCGGGTGGCCGTGCCGCAGCTGTTGGCGAACAAGGTTCAGTTCTGGGAGGCACCATGATGCATCTGGGTATTCGGGGTGCCGCGTCGTATGCCCTCGTGGCTGTCGTTGCCGGGATCATTGGCGCGGCCGGGATGTGGCTACAAGGAAACAGAGGGCGGCCGTCCCGGGCGCTCGACCCGGTGACCACTCACGGTGAGTGGGTCAAGATCAAAAAGGGCAACGAAACCATCCGGGCCTACGTCGCCTATCCCGAGCGGAAGACGAAGGCGCCGGCGGTGATCGTGATTCACGAGATTTTCGGACTGACCGACTGGGAGCCCACCGTAGCCGATCGGTTGGCCAAGGAAGGATTCGTGGCGATTGTGCCCGACCTGCTCTCGTCCAAGCACGGTCAGTCGCCCAAGGATCCGGACGAAGGGCGCAAGCTGGTTGGTGAGTTGGAGCCGGAGCGGGTCACGGAGGATCTGAATGCAACCTACGGCTATGTGAACGGCCTTCCCGCGGTAGAGAAGGATCGCATCGGTACCATTGGCTTCTGCTGGGGCGGTGGCCAGAGCTTCCGCTACGCTACCAACAATCCCAACCTCAAGGCTGCCGTTGTCGCCTACGGTCCCGCGCCCGACTCCGCCGATATCAAGCGGATCCAGGCTCCGGTACTGGGCATCTACGGCGAAAACGACCAGCGGATCACCGGCAGCTTGCCTGATGTGGCCGCCAAGATGCAGTCGGCAGGCAAGACATTTACCTATGAGGTCTACCCCGGCACCGGGCACGGCTTCCTCAAGCCCGGACGGCAGGGGTCGGATACGCCGCAGGTGGACCGGGCCTGGAAGCGGATCTTCGAGTTCTACCGGGCGCGGCTGGGCAAGTGAAAGATGTGAACGGTCAACCGTTTACGCTTTGCTGATGCTTCTCCTTCTCCTGCTACAAACCCAGTCGCCCCTCGCCGCCCGGGCCGACACCATCCACCCGGTGCACGACGCTCTTCACTACGACATCACGCTGGTCCCGAGCGATACCGGGAACCACGTGCTGGCCGAAGTGCAGACCAGCTGGAGACTGCGTTCGGCAGAGCCGGTGGAGATGGAGCTGGATTCCGCCATGCGCGTGGTCCGTGTGCTGGTGGACGGAAAGCCGAACACCCGCCTCTCCCGGACGCTGTACGCCAGGTCTGAGAGCGAGATCGAAGTGCCCCACGAAAAATCCGCCGGTGACACCCTCACCACTCGGGTACGGTACCACGGGCAGGTGCGCGACGGTCTGATCATCGGGGCCAACCAGTACGGTGCCCGAACCATTTTCGCCGACAACTGGCCCGACCGGGCGCACCTCTGGCTCGCCTCCCAGGATCATCCCAGCGACAAGGCCACGGTGGCCTTTCATGTGCAGGCCTCGGTCAACGATCAGGTCATCGCCAACGGAGTGTTGGAGAAGATCGACACGTTGGCCTATGGGCACGCAGTGTGGCACTATCGCATGGACCGTCCGATCCCGGTGTATACCATGGTGGTGGGGATCGGCCGTTTGGCCCGTACCCCGATACCGGACGGGGACTGCCAGCAGAGCTGTATCCCGGTCACGGTATGGACCTACCCGGAGGACTCCGCCTATGCCGTGAGCGATCCCTTCCGAAGGGCGGCGGAGATCGTGCGTTACTACAGCGATCTGGTGGGGCCCTTCCCTTATCGCAGCCTGGCTCATGTGGAATCGAGCACCCGGTTCGGCGGTATGGAGAACAGCACCGCCATTTTTTACGACGAAAAGCGTTATCGCGAACACAATCTTGGTGAACCGGTCGTCGCTCACGAGACCGCTCATCAGTGGTTCGGAGATGCGGTCACCGAAGGCGACTGGCATCACCTCTGGCTGTCGGAGGGCTTTGCCACCTACCTGGCTGCACTCTGGCTGGCTCACGCTGACGGCGACAGTGCCTTCCGCGCGGGAATGCGCCGGATGGCCGATGAGGTGTTCGAATCCAAGGATGTGGGGCAACCCATTCTGGACACCACCGCCAGAGATCTCCTCGGCCTGCTCAACAGCAACAATTATCAGAAGGGTGCCTGGGTCCTGCACCAGCTGCGGGGGCTGGTCGGAGACTCCGCGTTCTTTTCCGGCCTCCGCCGCTATTACAGCACCTTTCGCGACAGCACCGCGTTGTCGGCTGACTTTGCCCGGATCATGTCCGAGGCCGCGGGCCGGGACCTCGAGTGGTACTTCCGCCAGGCTCTGACTCAGCCGGGGTATCCGGTGCTGGACCTGAAATGGACGCATAAAGGAAAGAAGCTGACCGTCGACATCACCCAGACGCAGCCCGCCGAGTGGGGTGAATTTCAAATTCCGAGCTTGATCCTGCTGGTAGACGACGTCCCGGTTCGACTCCACGTCCAGGGCCGGCAGACTCGCCAGGTCGTTGAAGGGATCCGCCACAAGCCCAAACGCATCGAGGTGGATCCCAAGGGGTGGTGGCTGATGAAAACAACAGTCAACGGTGAACGGTAAGCGGTGAACGGAGGGAGCAGGGCAGGGCGGCCGTTCAGGGTTTACCGTTTACTGTTCACGCTGTTTTCTGTGCTCGCTTGCGGCACTCTTCCTCCGCTCCGGGGCAAAATCGATGTCGGCCGTGAGCCCTATGCCGTCTTCGTGGGAGGGAGCGGCCTGAATGGAGATTTGTTCGCCGTGAGGGCCGACGGCGGCCCTGCCTACCAGATCACCTACACCACGGTGGCCGAGCTCCGGCCGGCGCTTTCGCCCGACGGGGCAGAGGTGGCCTTCTTTCGCGGGCAGTCGCTGCGCGATTCCACTCCTGCCACTCTGTGGGTCCTCAATCTGTTGAATGGAGCAGACCGCGAGCTTCGGTTGCCCAAGGATGCGGGCTCTCTCGAGCGGGTCGGCTGGAGCTCCGACGGGAGCGCGTTGCTGGTCAAGACCAGCAAAGACTTCTATCGGGTGGAGGCTCCGCCCGCCAAGCCGAACTCGAGGAGCGTCCCGCCTGAGGAACGTGCCGCGGCGGAGTCGAGTCTCGCCGTGCTTTTGGGCGATCCGGTCTTTGCCCGTGTCGTTCCCTGTTCCCAGGCGGAAGATCTCTGCGTCATCCCCCGAAACGGCCGTCCCGGTATTCTGGCCCAGGCTGCCAGCGACCCGGTCCGCTGGGGCAACGATTCAGTGGCCTTCTTCACCGGCGAACTCCTGCAGATCCGGCCGCTCGCGAAGGGAAGACCTCGTCTCCTGCATTGGTCGGAGGTGCCGGCCCGTCCACGCCAGGTCACCTACTTCCAGGGGTCTGCCACCCGGCCGCCGACTCCGGATCAGATGTAGCCGAGTCGCCCCTCGCTCGATCCAGCACCATTGAAGGTCCCTGGTGTCCCCGGCTACTTTCCGGGGCTTTTCTCTATTCACTCTTGGTGGAGTGGTTGATGAAACTGCTGGTCCTCGGTGCCGGTCTGCAGGGCTGCGCTTGCGCGTACGATCTGCTGCAGAATCCCGCGATTACCCAGGTAACTCTGGCCGACCTCCGGCCCGACAAGTTGCCGAAATTCTTAGCCGGTGACTGGAACGGCCGTCTCCGCCCCATTCGACTCGACGTTTCGGATTCGGCCGCGGTGCGGGAAGCCTTTGCGGGACAGGCCGCGGTCATGAGCGCCATTCCCTACTACTACAATGGCCCGATGGCGCGGGCCGCGGTGGAAGGCGGCTGCCACTTCTCCGATCTGGGAGGAAACACCGAGATTGTGCTGGAGCAGAAGAAGCTGCACCAGCAGGCGGAGGCCAAGGGAATCTCGGTCATTCCCGATTGTGGCCTTGCCCCGGGAATGGTCAACATTCTGGCGGCCGAGGGCATCCGTCGGCTGGACCTGGCGGAGAAGGTGAAAATTTTCGTTGGCGGGCTCCCCCAGAAGCCCGAGCCTCCCCTCAACTATCAGATCGTGTACTCGCTGGAAGGAGCACTCGATTACTACACTACTCCCTCCTGGGTGCTGCGCGGTGGCCGGCCGGTGCAAGTGGACGCCCTCAGCGAGGTCGAGTCAGTGGAGTTCCCCTCTCCGGTAGGAACCCTCGAGGCCTTTCACACCGGGGGCGGCATCAGCACGCTGCCGTTTGCCTATCAAGGCAAGATCGATGTCATGGAGTACAAGACGCTCCGCTATCCCGGCCATGCGGCCGTGGTGCGCCCCATCCGCGAGCTGGGCCTTCTGGCTAACGAGCCGATCGAGGTCAAAGGAAGCAAGGTGGTGCCCCGTGATGTCTTCATCGCTGCGGTGAGCCCCAAGCTCTCCAAACCAAACGGTCGCGATCTGGTGGCCTTACAGGTGCAGGTTACCGGAAAGAAACAGGGCAAGGCCACCTCGGTGACCTTTCGCCTGCTCGACTATTACGACGCGAAGCACGGCATCAGTGCCATGATGCGGACCACGGGGTATTCGCTTGCTATTACCGGGCAAATGCAGGTGGACGGCCGGGTTACCGCCAAGGGCGTGCACACGCCCGACGAGGCTGTTCCGTTCCGGGAATACGTGACAGAGCTGGGCAAGCGGGGGATCAACATCGAGGAAATCTGAACGGAACTAATGCTGAGATCCGCGTGTTCGAAGAAGACGTGGTACTCATGGAGAGGGCATGCTGGATTTCAGAAAGTTATGGCAGGACGGGTTGAGCTTTGAGGCGTTTGTAGCTTCGTGCAAAGCCCAGCATTGTGGACTGTGGCAGGGTGTGTACAATCTCGCCCGGGTTCCGGAATGGGCCCGGAACGCCGTGCCATCGGGGGCCGCCCGCAAGCTGCTGGTCATTGCGGAGGACTGGTGCGGCGATGCCTCCAATACCGTACCGGTAGTCGCCAAGCTCGCCGATGCTGTTCCCGGGTTGGAGCTCAGGGTGATTCTGCGAGACGCCAATCCCGAGGTCATGGACCGTTATCTCACCAATGGGTCTCGGTCGATTCCCGTCGTAATTGCGTTGGATGAGAACTATCAGGAGCTCGGCCATTGGGGCCCCCGGCCCACCGAGCTGCAGGCCTGGGTAATGGCCAATCGCGCCATCCTGCCTAAAACCGAGCTTTACCCCAAGGTTCGGAAGTGGTATGCCAAGGACCGCGGAGAAACAACGCTGCGAGAGGTGTTGGAGGCTGCGGGATTCTCGGTGGCGAAGGTTGCCTGAGACCTCTTAAAACATCCACCCGGTTCCGACTGAGGGGTTAAACCCGTCGGGACCGCCGGCGAAGTTGAAGGTAAAGATCGTTGAGCGAAGGATTCGAAGACCGATTCCGCCGCCCCCGCCTACTTTGACTTCGTCCAGAGTCAGCTTGAAGTCTTCCTCGAAGACCCGGCCGGCGTCCATAAAGGCCAGCAGGGTAATAGCCCCGAGATCGCCGAATGCGATCAGGTCGTGACGCACTTCGAAATTCCCGAACAACGCGTGCCGCCCCGCAAAGCGCCCGGTGTCGAATGAGCGGTGCGAATATTGGCCGCCCAGAATTGAGATCTGGTCCTCCCACGAGGGGATGATGTAGCGGGCATTGAGGGTGGGAGACCCTCCCATGCCGGATGCCACCAGCCGGGCGGCGAGCACGGTTCCCTCGAAGGGGCTGACGTAACCCCGAAGCACGGTGTAGAGCCGGGTGTAGCCGTCGAGTCCCGATCCCGCCTGGGCGCCGGCTTCCAGCAGCAGGCCCCGATGAGTGTTGTACTCGAGGTCCCGGGTGTCGTAGATCAGGGCGAGTCTGCCCGACACGTCGTCTTCCCTGCGTTCCGGCCCAAAGTCCGATTGAAAGAGCGACGGTCCCGGCAGCGTGGTGAAGCGGGTCCACTCGACGTTCCCCTGAAGGGCAACCTGCCACGGTCCCCGGATTCGGCGGGTCAGCTCCGCCTGTCCGCCGTAGCGGATCCGTCGAACCCGGTAGAGGAACGGATTGGCGTCGGTAACGAGGTCGTCATTCTTCACCGTCTCATTGCCGATTCCGAAATACCCGAAGCGAGCCTCTCTCCCCGCCGCGGCCAGCGCCTTCAATCGCCAATTGTTCCACAGTTGCGGAGCCCGGAACCGGGCGACGATGTACCGGCTACCGCGTGAAGTGAACCCGGCTTCGCCGGTAATCGAGGCGTTGTTGACGACCCGATCCTCGTATTCCGCAGCTTGGAAGTGGTGAACCCGGAAGGCCAGGACCGGCCCGTCATTGGAGCCGCCGGTGAGGTAAGGGAAGAAGCTGGTACGCCACGGAATGTCGCTTTTAGTCTCCTGAGCGCACACGCGCTCACCGCTGAGCACTGCGAGCAACACAACGATGGAAGCAATCCGCATCGGTCTTCCCTGGAGCAAGAGCCTGGTCACCTACTCTGCGGGGATTTAGACCCCGCAAGAACCGAAAGTCAACCGACTACGGAGGTCCTGGCTGCTTGCTGCCCCCGAGGTCGCTTTCTAACTTGTCGGCTTGAGCTCCTCGCCTCTTGAAGACGGCGCCGATCCGTTGCGGATCGATCCTCCCGCTGCCCAGCGTTGGTCTGAGGAACCTTTCGATCTGGTTCGCCTGGCGGTGGGCAGCGTTGCCCTGCTCGGGACCATACTCGCCGTGGTGTTGGCGGTGCTTACTCACGACGCCCGCATGCTGCAACTCGTCGGCGCGCTTTGGGCCGTGTACGGCTTGGCCGTCGGGTTCCTGTCCGGAGTGCTGGAGCCGGTCCTGGATGGTTTGTTCCAGCTGCTCACCAGTGGAGGCCTTGCTCGGATCGGCAACGGGTATTCCAGCATCGAAACGCTGGCGGCGCACGGCCAGCATGAGGCTGCAGCGGAAGCATACGCGGAACGGGCCCGAAATCCCGCCGAGAGAGTCGAAGCCA
>DASUVR010000383.1:0-8628 GCA_036378855.1 Gemmatimonadales bacterium
CGCCCAGCATCACTCCCAGAATGGATCCGAGCGTGTTCCAGGCGTAGACCGCACCGATGGCCCGCTCACCCGATCCGTTCGCCATCAGCGTTCGGGTTATCAGCGGCAGGGTCATCCCGGCACAGAGCGTGGCCGGCAGCATGATGATCAGGCACACCGCGTACTTGGCGATGGTAAATCCGGTGTAGCCGGCGTCATTCCGGGCAAAGGTGGAGAGCAGTGACGAGATCCATTCGAATGACGAGACGTAGAGAGGCAGGGTCGCCAGCGCCAGAAGACCCATGCACCACTGCACCACACCCAGGCTGCGGATCGATTCCACACTGCGGTCGGCCCGCCGTCTGATCCAGAAGGCTCCAAGCGCCAACCCCAGAATGAAGGCCGACAGCATCAGCTCGAAGGAATGAGTCGCGCTGCCGACTACCAGCGCCAGCATCCTGATCCACGCTATCTCATAAAGGAAGGAGGCGATCGCCGTTCCCAGCGCGGTCAAGAGGAGCAGCCGTTCGAGCGAGAGGCTGGCCGGAGATTGGGCCAGGGTAGTAGAGGCAGGCGCCGCCGCTGCTCTTGTTCCGCCGCTGTCTGAGCCCCGGGCCCGCACGATCACGCCCATGGTTGCGGCTGCAACCAGCAGGTTGAGCATCGCCGCGGTAAGCAGGGTACCAGGCAGTCCCGCCAGATTCACCAGGTAAAAGCCTGCCACGAGTACGCCTATCGCTGCGCCCAGACTATTCGAGAAGTACAGCATGGAAAGGACCCGGCCCGGCCGGCGGCTGCTCAGTCGGAGCACGCCGGCCGTGATCAGGGGAAAGGTCATCCCGAGCAGGATCGATTGTGGCAGGATCAGGCTGCCGGCGATGGCCCACTTGGCCAGAACCAGAGCCTTCGAGCCGGCGAGCGCCGGATAGATCCCGGCGTAGGCCCAATTGGTGACGGATTGAAAAATGTCGTGAAAGAACAGGCCGACGCATCCCGCCGCAAACTCGACCGCCACGTATCCGTAGAGCGGCTGGCTCATCCGCTCCGACCGACGGCTGATCAGTACTGCGCCGAGCGACATCCCCCCCAGGAAGATCACCAGCACGATAATCTGAGCGTAGGCTCCGTGACCCACGAAGAGGCCGAGATAGCGGGTCCAGATTGATTCGTAAATCAGGCCGGCCGCACCGGAGAGCACGAACAGGAAGTACAGCGCCTGGATCATCGTGGGACATCCTGGCCAGCTGGTGGAGGTGGATCGTGAATGCGAATGCGGCGGGCAAAAACTATGCAAGAGTTGGCACTCCCGACCTCCCACGTTCAAGTGATGCTGGGGTCACGACTTCGTAGCGGAATCGGATTTCAACCGCTCCCGGAACAGTCCCGCTAAGCGCGGCGGCTCGGGCGTTCTCCCCAGACCGTGCGACAAACCGTGAATTAGTTCAGCGTGGCACGGAAAGGATGCGACCAAATGCCCGACGGAAGGCAACTTCCGTCACTGCCTGGGCGCCTGGGGTGCTCTTGCAGAATCCGCCTCCGCTCTCCTGGGAAATCGTTGCATTCGAGGGTGCAACCGATAGTTAACTCGCGGAGCGGAATCACCTTGAACACCGAGGGTGGGGGGTGGCATACGTGTTGCCTTACCCGCTGCCGGTTACACCACGTGTTCAGCGATCCCGAATTACCGATGACCGCGCACCACTTCAACCGGAGGAAGTAATGAGCAACCGCAAGGGCTTTACCCTAATCGAGCTGCTGATCGTGGTCGTGATCATCGGCATTCTGGCCGCGATCGCAATTCCGAAGTTCGCCAACACGAAGGAGAAGGCGATTCTGGCCAGCATGAAGTCGGACCTGCGTAACCTGGTTACTGCGCAGGAAGGGTTCTTCAGCGATAACCAGACCTACTCCACCACCCTGGGCGCGGCTCAGGTGAACACGGTGGCTGGTGGTGCCTGCGGTGGTACGGTTGCCTTCCAGCCGTCCAGCGGCAACACCGTGACTGTGGGTGCCTGTACCGCCGCCGGCTGGAATGCGACGGCCACCAATGCCGCCATCAAGGGCGCGATCCAGACCTGCGGTATCTACGTGGGTTCTGCCGCTACTCCTAACGCGGCTGTGATCACTGAGGGCGCCCCGGCTTGCTACTAAGCTGAGCGTCACAGGCAGGGTAGTGTAGGGGGGAAAGGGCGGTGTCCTTAGCGGTCGCCGCCCTTTTCTCCACCCTGCCCCACACACGGGGCAGGGCAGAGGAAACGAAACCGGCAGCATTCAGAGGGCGGAATTTCTCGCACCAGGGGACAGCGATGAGGGACCACAGCAAGGGCTTTACGCTGATCGAGTTGCTGATCGTGGTCGTGATCGTCGGCCTCTTGGTCTCTATCGCAGTGCCCAAGTTCGCCAACGGTAAGGAGCGCGCGATCGTGACCTCCATGCGGGGCGACCTGCACAACCTTCTGGCCGCTCAGGAAGGCTACTTCTCGAACGCGCAGACCTACTACAACGGGCCGCTTCCCGATCCCGCCCTGCCGTACTCGACCTCGGCGGGTGTGACGGTGACTCTGAGCGGCGTGAGTGCCTCCGGCTGGGGCGCTACCGCGACGCACTTCGGGACTGCGCGCAGCTGCGCGATCTTCGTGGGCGCGGCGCCGCCGCCGGCACCAGCCACAGCTGAAGGCCAGATTGCGTGCACGCCGTAGCGCCGGTGGTCGCCCATCTCCCGGGCGACCTGGCAGCAGCGAGCAGCTCGGAATCAGGCACGCAGGCTGAGGCTCCGACAAAGCGCAGAGGAGTATCGCTCCGCACCGCGTTAGTGATGGAGTTGGGTTTTATCACCTCGTCGGCAGTGGCCATGGTCGGGCTGACCACCGTGCTCATTGCCGGCAATGATTTGGCGGAGTTGCTGGGCCCGCTGCTGGCTCTCTGGCTGGGTAGCACCACGGTGTTCGTGCTGTTTGGCGGCTACGCCGTCCACCGAATGGTCATCCGGCCGCTGCAGCGACTGACCGCCGAAGCCGATGCTCTTACCACCGGCCAGTTTCCCGCCCACGTGCCCCAGGAAACCGCCGAGTTGGAGCTGCTGGCGCGCCGCTATCGAATCATGGCGGAGAACTTGCTGGACGCGCAGAGCCAAGTGGTTCGGGTGGAGAAGCTGGCGGGGATCGGCCGACTCGCCGCCGGTGTCGCTCACGAGGTGCGAAACCCACTCGGCGCCCTCGCAACGTATGTCGAAGTGCTTCAGCGCCGCGGAGCGGATCCGAAGGTGACCGGCGACATGCGCCAGGCCATCGACCGGATCGAACGGATCGTGCAAGGTCTCGTGGATTATGCCCGGCCCGGGTCCGCCAAGGGTGCCGCCATTCAGCGCGCGGCCAGCACGGATCTAAATGCAGCGGTGCGGAAGGTGATGGACTTCCTGGAGGCCCAGGGAATCCTGCGGGCGCAACGGTTCGAGACCAGGCTGGACGCCCGCGTGCCCCTGGTACCAGGCGACCAGCACCTGCTGGAACAGGTCATCGTCAATCTGGTAGTCAATGCGTGCCAGGCTAATCCCGGAGGGCGGGTGGTGGTGGGTACCCTGCCCAAGGTCCTGGTGAGCCAGCGCCGCACCGCCACTCGGAAAGACGACGGCGACGGGCACGAGCCGGATCCCGGGCGCACCTGGTTGCCGGAGCCGCGGCCGCGAGAGCTGTTACCGGGAACTCCCGGAGCAATGCTGTACGTGGCCGATGACGGTCCTGGCGTGCCCGAGCAAGACCGGGAGCGGGTGTTCGATCCGTTCTTTACCACCAAGGATCCGGGTCAGGGCACCGGGCTGGGATTGGCGATAGTCGCGCGGACGGTGCACGAATGCGGAGGCACCGTGTGGGTTGATCGCGCAAGAGAAGGCGGAGCCATCTTCAAGGTATTTCTTCCAATCGCGGATGAGACCGATGCGGCTGCTGATCGTTGACGATGACGCGGGGTTCCGGCAGTCGCTGGCGCTGCTCCTCGGCGAATCCGGCTACGGGGTAGAAGCCGAGGGCGATCCGGAGCGGGCGCTCGCCCGCGCCATTGCCGAAGAATTCGAGCTCATCCTCTGTGACGTGAAGATGCCGGGCATGGATGGTCTCAGCTTTCTCCGGCGCTATCGCGCTGAAAGCGGCCAGGCGCTGATCATCATGATGAGCGCCTTCGGCGATGAAGACGCCGCCATTGCCGCCATGCGTGAAGGCGCCTACGACTATCTCCAGAAGCCGTTCAAGCCCGACGAAGTCATTCTCACCGTACGCAAGGCCGAAGAGCGGGAGCGATTGCGCCGTGAGGTTGACGCGCTTCGCTCCAGTCTGGGCATCGGCGCCGTGGGCGATCTGGTGGTCTCGCAGAGTCGCGCGATGCGTGATGTGATCGAGCTGGCCGCTCGGGTCGCCCGCCACAACACCACGGTCCTGATCACCGGCGAGAGTGGAACCGGAAAGGAAGTCATCGCCCGAGCCATCCACCGGATGAGCCCGCGGGCTGAACGCAGCTTTACCGGGATCAACTGTGCGGCCATTCCGGAGCAGCTGCTCGAGTCGGAGTTGTTCGGTCACACCAAGGGGGCCTTTACCGGCGCCACTTCGGACCATCCCGGCCTCTTCGAGTTGGCCAACGGCGGCACCTTGCTGCTCGACGAGATCGCCGATCTTCCACAGGCGCTTCAAGCCAAGCTGCTCCGGGTGCTGGAGGAGGGCGAGATCCGCCGGCTGGGCGCTCGCGAGTCCAAGAAGATCGACGTCCGGGTGCTGGCCGCCACTGGCAAGCCCATGGAGCAGGCGGTGGAGCGCGGAGAGTTCCGCTCCGACCTCTACTACCGGCTGAACGTCGTTCGGCTCCACATTCCGCCGCTCCGCGACCGGCCCGAGGACATCCCCGAGCTGCTGACCCATTTCGCCCGGCAGGTCGCCCAGCGGCTGGGTCATCCGGTGAGCGTCACTCCGGCTGCGCTGGTCGCACTGACGCACCACAACTGGCCCGGCAACGTGCGCGAGCTCCGAAACGCGGTCGAGCGCGCGGCGGTGCTGTCTGCCGGAGGATTGCTGGACAGCAAGGACTTCGCGCTCACGGAAGGGACCTCGACGGCGCCGAATGGTGCGCCCTCAGGGCCGCTGGATCTCAAGTCCCAGGTGGAAGCGGTCGAACGGGCTGCTATTCAGCGGGCGCTCGAAGCGGCCAAAGGAAATCGCCGGCAGGCGGCGAATCTTCTGGGAATCAGCCTGCGCACGCTCTTCTACAAGCTTCGGCGGCTACCGGCTGCGTAGTTGGACGGCGGAACGGCGGTATCAAAACGTCCACCTGTCCCCACGATCCGCCCGTACGCCATAGTCCGTACCGCCGTACCGCCGTACCGCCGTACCGCCGTACCGCCATACCGCCGTGCCACCGTACCGTCCCGTCCTTCTTCAGCCCGCTTCGCACAAAACTGGTACCCACACCAGCTGGGATCTGCTGCACCTTGTAGCGTCTAACCAGTGGAGGTGAGCAGTGAAAACCACTGTCGGCTTTACTCTGATCGAGGTCATGGTCGCCCTGATCGTTCTGGGGGTGGGGATCCTTGCCCTCAGCGGTTCTTCCGCCATGGTCAATCGCATGATTGGCCGCGGCAGAGTGGAAACCCATGCCGCGCTGCTCGCTGCCCGCAGGATGGAGAAGCTCAGAATGGCTGCGGCGGCCACAACGCCTCGGTGCACCTCACCCAGTTTTGCCAGCGGCGGCCCCCTGTGGGAGGACGGCCTCCGGCAGTCCTGGACGGTCGATCCATCAGGGTCGGTGCGAAAGGTTCGAGTCAGCGTCTCCTACCTCACCATACGTGGCAGTCGCGCTGCGGTGCTGGAGACAGGCATTCCGTGCTGATTCCCGCTCGCCGGCGTGGGTTCACCCTGGCCGAGACCGTTCTGGCCATGGTGCTGCTGCTGATGGTGAGCGGATCGATATACCGCATGCTGCTCAGCACGGTTCGTCTGGCCCGGAGTCAGGCCGAGCACATAGCGCTTCAGTCCAATGTGCGTGGAGCGGCGGTCGTCATAGGAAACGAGCTCCGAGAGCTGAGCACCGCAGCCGTAGGAGGCGGCGTCACAAACGATCTGCTCAGCCTGAGCCCGGCCGCCATCTCCTATAGAGCCATGCGTGGGTTTGGCTACACCTGCCAAACGTCGGGGCCGGGACTCCTGCGCATCAGCCGCAACGTCTTCTTCGCTTATCGAGATCCTCAGCCGGGCCGGGATAGTGCTTTGCTGTACCTCTCGGGCACGCCAACACCGGCAGACTCTGGATGGATGGCTACGGCCATCTCGGCAGTAAGTGGCCTCACCACCTGCGGAGCAGGAGAGCCTGCCATTTCGCTTACGCTGCCGGCGTCCCTGGGTTCGATCCCGGTTGGCACGCCAGTCCGCATTTACGAGCCGATGGAGCTGGCAGCGTATCAATCCGATGGACAATGGTGGCTGGGTATGCGGTCACTCAGCTCTGGCGAGGCCATCCAACCGCTGTTTGGGCCATTGGCCGCAGCCGGCGGGTTTCGTCTGGTTTACAGTGATGCTGCTCAGGTGGCCACGGCAATTCCCGCCTCTGTAAAGAGCATCACGGTAACCATCCGCGGGAGCGGCACCAACTACGACAACTCTCCGGCCGGTCCGCTCACCGAAGCGCTCACTACACAGATAACGCTGAAGAATGCTCAATACTGATTGTCCGGCTCGGACCGAACGAGGAATCGCGCTTGCCCTGGCCTTGTTTGCGCTGGTCATGATCGGGGGCATGATCGCGGGCAATTTCCTGGTAGGACTGCTCGAGCAGCAGAGCGGCAGGAGCATTCTTTTCACAGTGGAAGCCTCAGAGCTCGCCCAGGGCGAGCTGTGGCAGGTTGTGTCGGAGATCGCCGGAGCGAGTTTGCCCGTGCTTCCGATTGGAGGTGCGGCGCTGGATCTCGGACCAGGCATCTCCCATCCGGGGTTCCGGTTGCAGCGGAAGGTCAGCCGACTGGCCGATAATCTTTTCCTGATCCAGAGCCGGGCCAGCAGGGTCGATGGCATAGGGAACGAGTTGGCCTCGGGCGCAGCGGGATTGCTGATGCGCCTGGCGCCCGATTCCACTTCCGGGTCTCAGGTTCTGCTCCCAATCAAGCAACGGGCGTGGCTCCAACTGTACTAGCTGCCAGAACTTGCAGTGCTGCTCAACAGTTTGTCGCCACTGCTGCATCCCGAGAGACAGCTTGCGAAAGAGAAGAAGCTCTGCACTACCGCCACTGCAGCGAAGTGATTTTTCCCCGGTTAAATGATCGTCGCGTAAGCGATTACCAAACTGCAATTTGTGTGGCACATCGGTTGCCCTCTGACCGCCAAGATTTCCTGACGCCTCCTTAACCCGCGGACACGTATGGGACTCTTCGGACGCAAGGCGACGACGGTCGGCCTCGACATCGGGAGCGGCCTTATCAAGCTCGTCGCAGTTTCGCACGCGTCCGGTGGTCCGGTTCTGACCAAGGTCGCGTTCACCTCGATCGGCAACGACGCCATCGTCGAAGGCGAAATCATGGACCCCGGGATCGTGGCTGAAGCGATCAAGGAGTGCATGGCTACCGCCGGCGTAAAGGCGAAGCAGGTGGTCGTGGCGGTCGGTGGCCGTGATGTGATCGTGAAGAAGATCACGATGGACCGCATGCAGGAGGCCGATGCGCGCGAGGTGATCCGCTGGGAAGCCGAGCAGCATGTGCCGTTCGATATGGACAACGTCGAGCTCGACTTCCAGATCCTGGATCCCTACGGCGAGGGCCTCCAGATGACCGTTCTCCTGGTCGCGGCCAAGCGAGAGCTGGTGGAGCACAAGCTGGCCTTGCTGGCCGACGTCGGTCTCCAGCCCAGCATCATCGATGTAGACGCGTTCGCCTTGCACAACGCGTTCGAGATCAACTACCCCGAGGCCATGAACGGGGTGGTGAGCCTGGTAAACATCGGGCACGAGAACACCAACATCTACATCCTGGACGACGGTGTCCCGGTGCTGACCCGCGACATTCCGGTCGGTACCCGCCGCTTCCGTGAGGACCTCCAGCGCGAACGGGGTCAGTCGGCGGAAGAGGCAGAGAAGCTGCTCCAGGGCGGCGGGGCCGGCGAGATCCCCGAAGGATTTCTCCAGACTCGTACCGAGGAGCTGGCAGTGGGCATCGAGCGGGCCGGCGCATTTCTGCAGACGGCCAGCCGGTCGGCTGGCGGAATCGGCCGGATCTTCATCACCGGAGGCGGGGCGCGAATCCCGCGGCTCAGCCGTGCGCTGGGCGACCGGCTCAAGATTCCGGTGCAGCTCGCCAACCCGATCGAGAAGTTGCAGGTGGCAGAAGGCGTCTTCGATTCCATGCAGGTGGACGAAGTAGCCCCGCTGCTGATGCTGCCGATCGGACTCGCTCTGCGTACCGCAGCCTGACCCCGACCCAGGGATCCGTCGACCGATGATTACTGTCAATCTCAAACCTGGCCAAAGGCGAAAGAGCGGCGGCAACCCATTCAAGGGTATGCTGGCCAATCTGACCGTCTTCCGCGAGCTCGCCACCAAGGTCAAGGATCCGCTGCTGATGGGGGCGCTGGGAGCGTGGGTGGTGGTCATCGCCCTGCTCAGCCTCATCTATCTCAACAACCT
>DASUVR010000384.1:0-14176 GCA_036378855.1 Gemmatimonadales bacterium
AGACCGATACTCTGCATGCGCTGATGCCGGGCCAGAATCGCGAACTGAAAGGAATGGTGCAGTGGCGGTCCAGCGATACGTCGGTGGTGGAGGTCACTTCCACCGGGGTGGTTCGCGGTCGCTCGGCCGGTAAAGCCGAAATCATCGGCACCGCATTCTCTCAGGAACGCCGAGCGACCATCACCGTTCGCGCAACTCCCGATGCTCTCGTGATCTCACCTCACCAGGGCGGCACCATCCAGCTGCCGGTTCGATCGAAGCAGCAGTTCAGTGCGGTAGCGGAAGCCGCCGACTCGACCCCGCTGTCGGATGTCCGGGTGAATTGGGAGCTGAGCGACACGTTAGTTGCCCACTTCGATCCCATGACCGGGATACTCACCGCAAAGGCGCTGGGCACCACCACGCTCACTGCCCGACTGCCCGGCATCACCCCGGCGGTCTGGACCATTCAGGTTGTCACCGGCGAGATCACTATCGAACCCGCCCGAATCGGCCTGCTGGTGGGACAACGGGCCACACTGTCGGCGGTACCACGGGACCAGGATCCGTCGGCAACCAAGACGGCGGCCACTAAGTGGACTTCGGATCGAGCCGAGGCAGTAACGGTGCGAGAAAACGGCCAGGTGGAGGCCCTGGCCCCGGGGCACGCCGTGGTTACGGCATTAACGTCCTGGGGCAAGCAGGCCAGTGCGGATGTCTTTGTGGTAGCGGATCTCTTTCTCAGCTCGAATCGCCGGGGCAGTAGCGGGATTTACCAGACGAGGGTGGCAGGGCCGCTCGCAATGCTGCCGGTCCTGGTCGACAGCGCCACCAATATTCAGGCTGCCCTCGCGCCGGAACGGACCCGAGTGGCGTTCAGCTCCAACCGGTCGGGCAGCTTCGACCTCTATCTCATGGACCCCGACGGTCAGAGACTGCGCCGACTCACCTCCAGCTCAGGCGGTGAGGGCGAGCCGGCCTGGACTCCCGATGGTGGCCATATCGTCTATACCGCGACATTGGGAACCGCTACTCAGGTCTGGATCGTGAGTGCTGAGGGGGGAGACAATCGCCAGCTGACCACGGCGTCAGGAGGAAATCACTCACCCACCGTTTCACCGGATGGCCGGACGATAGCGTTCGTATCGGCCCGAAGCGGAAATCACGCCATTTACACCATGAGCACTGACGGGACCAATCAGCGGCGACTTACCAAGGGCTCGGCACGGGAGACCAACCCGCGGTACGCCCGAAACGGCGATTTATTTTATGTCGTCGAGCGAGGCGGCGGATCCAGGGGTTCGCGGGTCATGCGGGTGACAAGGGCGAACGGCAACGTCTCTCAGGTGCTCCAGACCGATGAGCCGATCTCCTCCATGGCAGTCTCCCGCGAGGGCGACCGTCTTGCCTACGTGGTAGGTCAGATTCGGGACGCCGCCAAGGGAAAGGTCGAGTTCAGTTTGTTCCTCCAGACCACTGCTTCCCGTAATCCTCCAGTGAGCGTTCCGCTGCAGCCCGGCGAGCAAATCCTCAGTCCTTCCTTTTAGACATCGAATGAAAGCGCTTGTCCTGGAGGCCGCAGGCGGAATCGAGCACCTGCGGGTACAGGAGTTGCCTGAGCCATCGATTCAGGCGCCAAATGAGGCGCTCATCCGGATGCATAGCGTCGGTTTGAATCGCCTGGATTTATGGGTCGCGGAGGGGCTGCCCGGGGCGAACTACAGGTTTCCCCACATCGTGGGCTCCGATGGCGCGGGCACCGTCGATCAGGTGGGGGCCGAGGTGGACGGCATCCGCCCGGGCGACCGGGTCATGATCAATCCGACCTTCTCCTGCGGCAATTGTCCATGGTGCTTGCAAGGCGAGGAGTCGCTATGCCGAAAGCTGCAGGTGCTAGGGGAGCATCGGCCGGGATCGGCCGCCGAGTACGTGGTTGTGCCGGTGGAGAATCTGGCGCTGGTCCCCGATCCGATGCCCTGGCCCGAAGCCGGGGCCTTCTCTCTGGCAGCGCTCACCGCCTGGCGCATGCTGACCACTCGTGGCCGGGTTCGAGCGGGTGAGACGGTACTGATCTGGGGCATTGGGGGCGGGGTGGCCATGGCGGCCTTGGACATTGCCCGGCTGCTCGGCGCGCGCACCATCGTCACCAGTGGCTCGGATGCCAAGCTGCAGTTCGCCTTGTCACGAGGCGCGGATGGGGCTCTCAATCATCGACGGACCGATGTGGTCAGCGAGGTCCGGCGCCTGACTGACGGGCTGGGAGTAGATGCCATCGTGGACAGTGTAGGTGAGGACAGCTGGCCGCACTCGCTCCGGATGCTCAGACGAGGTGGCCGGCTCTTGATCTGCGGGGCCACGACCGGCCCCATGGTCTCCATGGACTTGCGACGGCTGTTCTGGCACCAATGGAGTATCCTGGGCTCTACCCTGGGAAGCCGACGTGAGTACGCTGAGATCGTGGGGCTCGCCGGTGAAGGCAAGCTCTGGCCCGTGGTGGACCAGGTGGTTCCGCTGAGTCGCGCCGTTGAAGCGTTCGCGCGATTGGATCGAAGCGAGCAGCTTGGAAAACTTGTGATCGAGGTTGCCCAGTGAACGAGCTCTGGCAGCGGATGGTAGACGGCGCCGCACAAATCAGCAGCGTGGTGCCCGCGCTGGTGGGCGCATTCGTCATTCTGATGACCGGCTACTTCCTGGCCCGCCAGGTTCAGCGCTGGGCCGACGACACGCTCAAGCGGCTCAGGTTCGACCGGATGGTGAGCGCCGGTGGTTTCGACGATGTGGTAGATCGAGCGGGACTCCGCCTGGATCCGGTGCGGGCACTGGCCAAGCTCATCTTCTGGCTGGTAATGCTGGTGGTAATTCTGCTGGCGAGCACCGCGCTTGGGCTCGAGAGCATCAACGAGATGTTCGGTGCGATGCTGGCTTTCATTCCCACGCTGATTGCCAGCATCGTCATCGTGATCCTCGGCATCATCGTAGGTGAGTTTGTCCGGGGTCTCATTCTGGCCTCGGCCGGCGGCGTGTCGGGGGTGCCTACCGTGGCCAAACTGGCCAAGGGCGCGGTGATCACTATCGCCCTGTTCATGGCCCTGCAGCAGGTTGGGGTGGCTGAAGAGATAGTGACCGCCGCATTCACCCTGATTCTGGGCGCCGCAGCTCTGGCGGTGGGGTTGGCGTTCGGGTTGGGTAACCGGGAGCTTGCCGGCGAGATTACCCGGCGCTGGTACGAGGAGGGTCAGCGCCGTGACCGGCGAACGTCGGATCGGAATGGCCACCCTGTAGGAGAAGAGCCGGGTAGCGAGACGCTGGGCACCACCTACCAGCCACGAGTCGCTAGCCGGGAGTCACCAAACATTCCGGCGGATGCGCCGCCCAAGGCAAGCCGGCCGTAAAGGAGATCGGCATTATTTCAGCGTAAATTTTGCAACCGACCTGGAACCATCGGTGTTCCGGATCGACGCGTAAACCGCCCCCTTCGTACCAAATCCAGCCAGCGAAGCATCTTTCGGAAGCGTTACATCCCGCTGCCAGCGCCCTTTGCGGTCGAAGACCGAATAGACCAGTGCAGCCTTTTCGTCATTGCGCGGCTGCTGCAGCCATACCTCGCCGTTGGGCCGGCCCAACGCGAAGTCGAAGGCGGCTTTAGTTTCGGCGAATGGATACTCGATCGGCAGGTCCTGGGGCATGCCGAATTCCTTTCCCTGCTCCCGGACCTGGGCGAGCACCCGCGCCTTGTCGGCTTCGGTAACCGGAATCCGGGGAAACTCATGCGTCGGTCCTTGCAGCCATTGTCCATTGGGCGAGCGCCAGTCGACCCGGCCTTCCCGCCCCCGGGCAACCCACGCGCTGCCATCCGGCAGCACACCAAAGAAATCATTGGGTGCGAAGACCTTGGCCGCTTGCTGGACCTGCTCACCAAACACGGCGTCGCCATACTCCGGAGACGACAGATGGGCCACCGTATCTATGCTGCCGCTCCGGAGCGCCACGCGCAGAACGGGAATGCTGTCCGGCCGGACCGCTCGACCCGGCTCTCCGCCACCGAGAACTGCCTGGTAATCGATCTTGTAGCCTCGCCCCAGGGTGTCGTAGAGAAGAATTGGAGTTTTCCCTGCCGCGGTGTGTGAGGGGAGCACATCGAGCGGCTTACCAGCCTCGCTCCACAGCGTGGTTCGAAGGGCGCTGAAGTCGACCAGCGCGATGGTGTCGCCCGCGAGGTGAGCAACCCACCCGGGGAACTTGTACTGACCGGCTGGGCTGGCCTGAGCGACTGAATCCATCCGGGTACCCAGGGTGTCAACTTTCCCGCTGGCGAGGTTGCCCCTGAGGAACAGCTTGCTCCTGGTATCAGCGAATACCACCGCTCCGTTGGACAACTCGACCACATTGCTGAGCATCCCGAACTTGGTCGGCAGCCGCGCGTCGTGGGAGAGTAGGCTCTGACTCTGCGCGCGACGGCAGGCAAGAATGCCGGCCACGGCGAAGACCCCGATCAAGAAGGCTCGATTCATAGGTAATCCTTATTCTACGGGCGTGAGAGCGTCACCGCTGTCGGGGACTGGCCAGGTATCGGCATTGCGATGAGCCGGGTGCCGTCGGCTGCGGGCTCCGCCACCAGGGCGGTCTGCTCTGCCAGGGCCAGGATGCGACCCGATCCCCGAATTCTGACTTCGCGCACCAATCGGCCGGCTCGGTCTACCACATGGTATCGCCTTGAGGAATCAGCAGGTGCTCGACTCTTTTCCAGCCACACCTGACCCGCGGGACTGCTCAGTCCTGCTTCGAAGGGTGGCTTCAGAGCAGCAAAGGGAAGGTCCTGCGCGGTACGCCTGAGCTCCGCCGGGAATTTCCGAAGAAAGAGCTCCCGGTCGTAGCGAGTGACCTCCAAAACCCGGTCTGGCAGCGCCGCGCCCTTCGACCATTTTCCTTCGGGTGAGCGCCAATCCACCCGATTGTCGTAGACCCGAGCCACCCACAGCGATCCATCTGGCAAGATGCCCCAGCGATCCACTCCGCTGAACACCCGGCGCTCGAAGCGACGTCCGGCGTCGCCGACTACCTCGGCAATGTCGAGCGGCGCCAGGCGGGCGATAGTGTCGATTCGAGCGAAGTCTGGACTGGCCAGGATGACCGCGGCGGAGTCACGATTGCCGCTGCCGTCAGGCCCCGGCGCGGGATACAGGTCGAGATAGTACCGGCCAGCAGCGTCGCGGGACCGGGGCAGTGTGCCGCGGGTTATGGCGGGAGCGGGAATGGCGCGGGCAAGGTGTCCAGGCGGGGCCCACAAGGTAAGCCGTCGGAGCCCCCAGTCTCCCACGAAGAGCGTATCCTGGGCAACGAAGATGTTTGCCGGATTGCGCAGGTCCTTTGATGAGCGCCCAGCCAGAGGAGTAGCGGTGTGGCGAGCGGGATCGACGATAGCGACCACTTCTTCGGCCGGCGAGATGGCGGCCCAGCGAGTACCCCCCAACCAGGATGCTTCGGTGATATCTGCGTAGGGTGCCAGCACCGTGTCACCGGTTGCGGTCAGCTCGACGATCGGCGCCTTGGGCTGGGAAGCTCCGCATCCCGCGAGCAGGGCTGCAAACAGGAAGGGGATGCCAGAGACCAATTTCGCAAACATGCAGGAAAGGTAATGGCCTGCATGCCGGTTCTTTACTCTAGGGATTCCACCAGTAGGAAATTTTTACCAGGAAGATGTTGTCGCCTGGAGTCGAGGCGAGCCGGCCCAGAGCCGACCCGTTGGTGAAGCTGCCGATGCTCTGGCTGTCGGACCGGTTCTGGGTCCAGACCAGGAACAGGGTTGAGCCGGGTAAGTACTCCCAGCGCAACACCGCGTTTCCTCGGAGAGATACCAGCGAGAAGTTGGGGTCGTCGATCTCCTGCTGGGCGGCGGGGCCGGTTCCATCGGGATCGATGGTGAGCCGGTCGGGATCGCTGGTTTCGACCGGGTCGGGGTACGCGTTGAAGTCATAGCTGCGGGGCCGGGCCAGCTCCTTGAATCCGGTGTATCGGCCAGAAGAGGCCAGCGGTTGGGCATAGACCTCCAAGCTAAGCTTCGGAGTGAAGATCCAGTTCAACCTCACGCTGGCCGAAACGGTGGTCTGGTCCAGCGTGGCGAAGACGTAGCGCTGGCCATAGGTGGACGTAGCCAGGACGTCGTCGAAGGTATCGACGTATTGAGACGAGGTGCCGATTCGCTCGATCTGGGGCTCGACCCGAAATGAGAGGCGTGCCCCAGGCTTCCATTCCAGAGCGGCTCTCGCGCTCCAACTCTGCTCCCAATCCTTCTGGTAATGGTTGCCATGCAGGCCGAACCCGTAGATCCAACGTTTGTTCGGATCCGAGTCCATCTGGAAGTCCCACTCCACTCCAGGCTGATTGATCATGCGGGGGCCACCGCGGGTCCGTCGATCGCTCACGGTACTCGGGTTGTACGCCACGAACCAGCGGCCAGTCGAGAAGTTCCGCATCTCGTAGAGCCCAGTCAAAAAGAGCCCGGTCCAGGTCACGTCGCCGCCGAAGTTGTAGCTCCGAAACCCAGCCAGGTTAAGCCGCCAGCTGCGCAGGAGCCGCCCCGGTCGAGTCCATTTATGCCCGAACATGATATGGCTGTTGATCTGGTCGCTGCGGAACTGAAAACCGAGGTCATTCACATCGAATTCCGGATCGATGACTCCCAGGGCTGAGTTGAACATCCAGTTGCCCTTCTGCTTATTGAGAGAAACTCGGGCACCATATCCACCGAGAGACGTCGCACTGGAATCGACGCCGAGATAAGGTGCATCGGGGCGCTGGAAGTAATGGACCGAGCTTTCCTGGAGACTCTGCAGGCGCTCTGGTGTGCCATGAGAGCGGCTCAGTCCGGCCCAACCGCTGACCACCCACATACCGCTGCGGTCCAGAGTCGTCCAGCCATCCATTCCGAGGCCGGTGGCGGTGGAGCTCAGTTCCGCCGGCAAATTGGCTTCATCGAAGGAGCGGGCGGTGAGGGTGCCGATGAAACCGAGGCCGTGGCGCCCACCCTGCATTTCCTTTTGGGCTCGATAAACGCCGTAGTATGTGAGCGGCTCCACCTCCTCCTGCCAGTGGTGCTGGTCGAGCGCAAACTGGGCATGTTCGCGGCTGGTGACCGCGTTGAGCGCACCCAGGCTCCAGGTGCCCATCTTTCCCGAGAGCTTGGCGGCACCCAAGATGTTGCTGCCTGAGGGCACATCCGAATAGTCGTAATCGTCGGGCAACTCCCCCTGGGGTGCTCGGCCTATTCTGCGGGTATAAAGAAAGCTCGGGTTGGCCCAGTTGAAGCCCCAGAAATCATTGGCTCCGCCCTCGCCAAAATTGAAAATGCTCGCACCTTCCACGAAGAACGGCCGGCGCTCGTCAAAAAACGTTTCCACGTCACTGAGGTTGACCACAGCTGGATCGACCTCGACCTGGCCGAAGTCGGGGTTCACCGTGGCGTCCAGCGTCAGATTGCTGCCGATGCCAAGCTTGAGGTCGCCGCCCATTCCAGTGCCGAGATGGGAGCCATCGTTGAACGGGTCCTGCGCGTCATGGTTCAGGTATTCAGCGCGAGTCGTGATGTAGGGGAGAACTTCCATTCGGCGGGGAGGAGATACCTGCTCGATGCCGGCCAGCTCCACGAAACGGGAGACGAACCCACTCCCGTTGCTCGGTGTGGCCACCAGATAGTCGCGCTCGTTGCGACGAGCAATTTCCCGCTTGAAGTTGATGCCCCAATGGGTTTTTCCGCGCTCGAACCGGAGCTGGGAATAGGGAATGCGCAGCTCGGCGGTCCATCCCATTGAGTCGCGGGCGACCTTGCCATCCCAGACACCGTCCCAGGTGTCACTGTCCCAGTCATCGTTGAACAACGTACCATCATAGAGAGTGCCGGCGGCGTTGATGCCGAAGTAAAACCCGGTGCGGTGGTCGTGGTAACAGTCGAGAAAGACGAGAAAGCGGTCTGAGTTGGTGATTCGGTCTCGGCGGGCCAGCTGAGCTCGAATGCTGTCGGGTCTGCTGTCGTGCAATCGAGCACCGATGTACACGGCGTCGTCGTCGTAGAGCACTCGCACTTGCGTCGACTCGCTGGCGGGAGCTCCCTCGTCAGGCTCCCGCTGGATGAAACCCGAGATGGGGGGCGCGTCTGCCCACATGGCTTCTGCCAGCTGCCCATCAAGAGTGATTTCGCCGGAAGCGCGTGCCGCGTGCACCTGCATTTTGATACCCTGAGGAAGGGTATCGGTCTGCCAGCCACCGGGGCCGGACAGGGCAAGGTACAAGGCCAATGCAATTGTGGGATCTGCCACGACACCTCCGTCGCAAGCCGGTGCTGATGCGCGAGGCTTAGACGGGGGAACCGGGTAAAAGGTTGGCCTTACCGCAAGATCTCTTCAAAAAGATCGACGGCTCGCGGATCGTTGCTCTGGCCCAGCCAGAACAACGCCGACTTCCGGAGCTCCGGGTCCCGATTTGTCCGAGCAATGCGAATGAGTGCCGGCACGGCCTCTTCGGAACTCCGCTGCGAAAGGGCAAAAACCGCTTGCTTCCGCACTTCTCGCTCGGTGCCGGTATCGCCGGCAATAGAATCGAGGGCTCCGTCCACCGACGACGCTCCGGCGGCCTGGCCCAGCCAGAACACGGCGCTTCGGCGGCGCTCCATGGGGAGCCGAGACGAGCGTGCCAGCTGAAGCAGCGAAGGCCAGATGGTGACGCTGTCGGCCAGGGTCGCCGGCAGGACTGGATCGCCATTCAGATCGGTGCGACTCCCGGCGAGATGCAGGAAGTACGCGGCGGCCTCCTGCGGGCGGATAGTGCCGAGATCTTTGGCAGCTGAAGTGGTACGCCACTGCCCTCCGACGAAGGTTCGAAGGCCAACCACCTGGTGGTTCCGGACGTCGAGAGCCACACGAACCGGTTGACCCTCACATTCGACTTCCCAGTCTTCGTTGTCCTGAATGTTGATGTTCTGATTTCCATCGCCACAAACTCCTGGGCGGGCCGCAAAGCTCACGTGCACTTTCCCGCTCCCGACGGCGGTTATCCGTTGGTCCAGGGTCTGGGGCCAACCGGTGGCGGGCAGCGTCGTGGCGGCGCTCAGCAGGAGATAGAATCGGAGCATTCGGTCTAGGGCTGATCGATGATGTCCTGAATGGCCTGAACCGCGCGGGCCTGGTCCGACTGCCCCAGCCAGAAGAGCGCACGCTTTCGCAGCTCGGGATTGGGGTCCTTCTTGGCGATCTCGATCAGCTTATCGAGTGCTGCCGGCTCATCCCGTTGGGAATACACGAACACCAGCTGCTCCCGCATCTGCCGATCGCTCACATTGGCGTACAGCCGAGTCAACTCTTCGATAGACACCCCGCCCTGGCCGGCCCAAAAGAGGGCCTGCTTCCGCATCTCCAGCTTCTCCGAAGTGTCGCGGGCTATGCCGAGCAGCCACCGACCATTTTCTTCCCCACCCAGCTGAGAGAGCGAGAAGAGAACTTTCTTCTTGAGCTCCTCCCCGGTGAGCCGGCCATACAGCGAGCGGAGAAACGCGGCGTTCTCCGGCGTCTGACGCTGGCCCAGCCAGAAGATGGCGCGCTCCCGCATCGACTCCGGCACCTCCTTCCTCTCGGCATAGGCGCGCAGCGCCTGCTGAGCCCGAGGACTGTCGTGCTGGGACAGGGCGAAAACGGCGCGCTCCTGAATCTCTTCGTCCTTGGAGAACCGGAGGATCGAGTCGAGGGCCCCGACCGCCCGGTCGGTGCTGACCTGGGACAGCCAGAATACGGCCTGGCGGCGCACCTCCGGATCGGGATCGCTCCGAACCGACTCCAGGAGGATGTCCTCGGTTCCCGGCTCGTTCTGCTGCGCAATCAGGAAAACGGCCTTGCGGCGGATACAGGCGGAGCCCGAATCACGTTTCGCGAGCACCCGACGCAGGATGGGCCGGGCCCGGGCTGCATCCATTTGTTGCAGGGCGTTGAGCGCCGCCACCTTCATATCGTCATCGTCGCTAGAGCAACGACTCGCGCTCCTCGAGTGATAACCCGGTGTAGGCGGTGTAGGGGGCGTCGGTGGCGTAGGCGGCGTCGGGGGTGTCGGTGGCGTCGGTGGCGTCGGTGGAGTGGGCGGCGTCGGCGGCGCAATGCTGGTGGCGGCCTCCGCAATCTCGGCCGCCGCGTCACTGTCCCCCCGGCGCGCCAGCTCTCCCAGGACCCGGCTCTCCAGGGCAGTGGCGTCGCCGTGGGTGGCAGCCTGAGGATAGCGACTCTTTTGCTGGCGCAGCGCTGCCAGGGCCGACCTGAGATCTCTGTCGCCCCCCAGCCGATAGAGCGCGAAGGCCTGCCAATAGAGCGCGTCTCCAGCGTAACCGGAGCGGGCAAAACGATCGGTGATCTGGGAAAAGAGGTTGGCGGCAGTCCGGTACTCGCGCCGATTGAGCGTCTCCCGCGCGACCCGATAGAGCGAGTCTGCCGGATCGCCCTGTATCCACGGATCCGGTATCCGAGGAATGGTGGAATCGGCTACCGCGACCATATGGCTCAGAGGGAATCCTGAATCTCCCAGGGTCAAGGGATAGCCGCTCACGGCAGTTGCCGCGGCGAGGGCCAAGCCGAACTGCAGGGAATACATCACAGCGCTCCTTGAGTGGCACTCGTGCCGGCGGGCACGGCGGTTCTGAGCCGGGACAACACGCCGCCCTGCTCGAGTCCTTCGGTAATCAACTGGAGATCACGGGATTTAGGCTGGGGAGACAGCTGCGCGATCTCCGCCAGAACCAGCTCCAGGTCCTGCAACAGGAGCCGAGTCCGCGCATCTGCAGCAGCGGGCGAGTCCAGCAGCAGCCGATTGGTCGCTAGCAGCTGTCGAGCGGTGGCCGATGCGAGTCGCTCATTCCCTTCCTTGCCGCGTACGGAGGTCCGGAACAAGGTAAGGAAGGCCTCCGATTGACTCAGATGTTCAGTAGTGGCCACCCGGTAGGCCACCCCGGTAGCCCGTGGGGCGGGAGCGGAGGAGGATGGGACTGGAGCCGAGATAGCCACTGATGCCGGCTGTTTTACGCTCATACGACCCAGACCGATCCCGAGCGCCAGAACGGCGGCGATGCCCGCAGCCCAGGTCAGTGGGCGACCGGGACGAACACGACCAAAGCGGCGGAACGGGAGAATGGGGGAGCGCTCTCCATCTGCGTCCTCGGTCTTCTCTTTCGAAGCCGCTCTCTCGGCCTCCCGTGCCGCCACGATGCGCTGCCAGAGTTCTTCCCGCGGCGTTTCGGGGGGATCGTTATATTCGCGAGCGGAGTCGCGCAGCAGATCGTCAAATCGGTCGTCCATCATTGCTCAGTCCTTCGCAAAGTCGGCTAACGCTTCCCGGAGCCGAGCCCGGGCCCGAAACAACTGTGCCTTGGACGTTCCGGGGTGGACACCGAGCGAAGCGCCAATCTCCTCATGGGTGTATCCCTCGACGTCATGCATGACGAACACCGCTCGGTACCCCTCGGGTAGATCATCAATGGCCTGGTTGAGCCGGGTCTTGAGGTCTGGCTCGGCTTCGCGCCTCGTAGGTCCGACAGGAGTGAAGTCATCCAGTCCAACCTCACGCTCGTTCTGACGACGCACTTTGCGCAGACCGTTCAAGGTCACCGAAATCGCAATGGATCCGAGCCAAGTCGACAGGGATGCGTCACCCCGGAAGGTCTGCAGCCGGCTAAACGCGCGGATAAACGTCTCCTGGGTATAGTCCTGAGCTCTGTCCATGTCTCCAGCCATCCGGTACGCCAATCGAAAGACCCGGTCCACGTGCGCATCGTAGAGGGCACGCTCGGCGCTCGGGTCTCCCGCCAAGACTCGACTGATCAGTTCGCGTTCTTCCACCGGCTCCGGAGCTTAGGTCGTTCGACTGAACCGCACCTCTGACACGCATCGCTGCAAGAGGGTTGCGTCCGGGCTCGCCCCCGATACCAAGCAACCTTCTGGAATATTCTGGCATCTCAACACCACAACAGAAGCACAGCCCCAGGCAACGAAGCTAACGCGAGGGACTCATGGTAGAGATTGCCAACCGCAAGCCGGTGATGATTTTCAGGGTCTTGGACCGAAACGGAAAGCCGATTGGCCGGGTGATCCAGCCAAAAACTTGTCCGGTGGTAGGGGTAGGCGCGAGAACGGTACTGCTGGTGCGGGGTGAGGGCGAAGCCCGGAGGCTCTTACAAGCCTGATCTCATTTGCCTCCGAGCACTTTCTGCTGCGCGTCAAGCAGCTCAAGGCGGCTATCGAGCACCCGGATTTCCTGTTCTGACACATCGATGCTGGCAGCGGCCTGGGCCCGTTGGGCCTCAAGGGTCTGCTTCTCCAACTCTCCGATCACCTGATCCAGACTGGCACCCCCGGCGCCCCCAACCGGGGCACGGAGCCGGCCGGCACGACGAATAGCTAACTGGAGCTCCAGCTCCAAGGCCTTCTTGTTCAGGTCGGCGAACTCGGCTCGCTTGCTCTCCAACTCGGTTTCCGAGTCCCGCAATTCCTCCCGGCGCTTCAAGAGCTCGATTTCCCGCTCGGCTGCCTTCCGCTCCGCCTCGAGCCCAACCCGGTCCGCATCGCGATTTTCCTTCTTGGCCACGTTGATGCGGTCCTTGATCCGAACAATCTCGACCTTCTTGAACTCGATTCTGGAGGTGGCGCCCAGCCGCATGGTCTCTGCCTGCTGCCGAGCTTTCTCGGCCGACTGGATAGCAGCTGCGGTTGTGCGGATCTGCTTCTTGATGCTGATCGTATCCCGTGGCGGGACCAGCAGGATGAAGCTGTCGAAGCCGCTAGGCGCAGTGCCTCCGCCCTTGCTTTGGGCTCCCGCTGCAGCGGGGGCCATAAGGAGGAGAGTCAGAAGCAGCTTCGAGCATCTGGCCATACGTGAGAATCCTTGGCCGGCGGCCACTGGGGATCGGAGAGGCTGTGCCTGGAACTTCAGAGGGAAGTATCGGATGGGAGTCGGTGCCGCTTAACAAGGAGCCCCGAAATAACCAACCTGTCGGGTGCATCTAAGTCCTTATTCCAGGCCAGCTTTCCCCGGTAATCCAGCGTTGCTGGCGGACCTCAAGCCCGACTATATTTCTCGGCTCGCGGCCTCCCCTGGCCGTCATAGCCCCAGCACAGGAACTCCATGACAGCACCGAACTCGCGCGAACGGATTCTGCCCCGGCTCATCGAAGAGGAAATGCAACAGTCGTTCATCAACTACTCGATGAGCGTCATTGTTTCCCGCGCCCTGCCGGACGTGCGTGATGGTTTAAAGCCGGTCCATCGGCGGATTCTGTATGCGATGAACGAGTTGGGCCTGGTGCCCGGCCGCGCCTACAAGAAATCGGCCACTGTGGTAGGCGACGTTCTCGGCAAATACCATCCCCATGGAGACGGGTCGGTTTACGACGCCCTGGTGCGAATGGTCCAGGAGTTCTCCCTCCGGTATCCACTGGTAGACGGCCAGGGCAATTTCGGTTCTGTCGATGGCGACCCCGCGGCCGCATACCGATACACCGAAGCGAGGCTCACCCGGATCGCCATGGCCATGCTGGAGGATATCGACAAGAACACCGTCGACTTCCAGGCCAACTTCGACGACCGGCTGCAGGAGCCCACGGTGCTCCCGGCCAAGATTCCCAACCTGTTGGTGAATGGCTCCAGCGGCATTGCCGTTGGCATGGCCACGAACATCCCGCCGCACAACCTCCGCGAGATCGTCAAAGGCGTCCAGCTCCTGGTGGACAATCCCGAAGCGACGATCGGCGAGCTGCGGAGGGTCATCAAGGGACCCGACTTCCCCACCGGTGCATACATCTACGGACGCGAGGCGATCAAGGAAGCCTACGAGACCGGCCGGGGCCGGGTGGTTATGCGGGCCAGGGCTCAGATCGAAGAGCGGGAGACCAGCGGTCGCTCGCAAATCGTCGTGACGGAGATTCCCTACCAGGTCAACAAGGAGAATCTGGTCAAGGCCATAGCGGAGCTCGCGGCCGAGAAAAAGCTGGAAGGGATCAGCGGTATCAACGACGAGTCCGATAAAGACGGGATGCGGATCGTCATCGAGCTCAAGCGCGACGCCATTCCTAACGTGGTACTGAACCAGCTGTACAAACACACCCAGATGCAGACCACCTTCGGGGTGATCATGCTGGCGCTCCATAACGGCGCGCCCAAGATCATGAATCTGAAGG
>DASUVR010000385.1:0-3435 GCA_036378855.1 Gemmatimonadales bacterium
CCGGGGCTTCTACGCCCGGGGAAGCACCCGCTTCTTTCCCCGGGCGCTCGGAAGCGAACAGGACTGGGGGTCGGTGGAGATGGAGGTTCGGGGGTACCCTCGGTTGCGAAAGAATGTCCTGGCGCTCTGGGGCCTGGCCTGGATTACCGGAGGCAAGCCGCCCTACCTCGAACTTCCCGCCATCGGTTGGGATTACAACGGCCGTACCGGACGGGCTTATGCGCAGGGCAGAATTCGGGCAACCGATCTGCTCTACGGGGAAGCGGAGTACCGGGTTACCCTGACCCGCGACGGGCTCTTCGGGGCAGTGGGATTTCTCAATCTCACCTCCGCGGCTGACGCCACCGGAGCGTTCCAGGCTCCGGATCCCGGCTATGGTTTGGGTCTGCGAATCAAGCTGAACAAACACTCCAACACCAATATCACGGTCGACTACGGGTTCGGCGCCGAAGGCTCCAAGGGCATCTTCTTCGGCACCGGTGAAGTCTTCTGAGACTGTCAGAAATACCAGTTTCTGAAGCTCCCGCTGCTTCTTAAATCCGGAACACAATGCAGGTATTCAGCCGGGAACCCAAGCGCCTACCGGCCTTCTCTCCACACCCCGCGGCGGCTCTCCTGCCGCCGGGGGTGGCCTGTTTGAAGGTGTCTCCGCCATCCGCCTCGCTCGGAGCGATGGAAGCCCCCGAGGAATGCCTTCCCATTGTCGAACCCGCCGCGGACTCCATGCGGGCATTCCTCGCCTTCACCGCGCTGGTTGCGGTGATTGCGCTAGGCACGCTCCGGCTGGTCAGAACCCGGCGGCGTGATGTAACCCTTCTCCTTCTGCTCGTGCTCACCGCAGGCGTAAGTGGCAGTGCCCAGGCCCAGGATTCCACTGCAACCCAGGCCGGGATCGACCAGCCAACGGCACCAGTTGTAGTGGACGGTGCCGTGCTCTTCTCCGTCAGAGGGGTTTCCTCCTATCCGGCCGAGCGGCGGGCTGCCGACATCGCCCACCGGATCAGGGAGGTCGCCGCCGATCGGTCGCTTCCAGTGGAATCGCTCGTCGTTCAGGAGACGCCGGACGGGAGCATGGTGATCGCGGGCAACCGCAGGCTGTTCGGCGTGCTCCAGGCCGATGCAGAGCTCGAAGGTGTTACCCCGCAGGTTCTGGCGCAGGCCTATCTCCCCCGAGTGCAAGAGGCGATCCGGATGTTCCGGCACGAGCGCGAGCCGGCCGTACTGGGGGGGAACATCGCCCGGGCTCTCGGGGCGGTGCTCGCGCTCATCCTTGTTCTCTGGATGGGGCGGAGGATCCTGCGCTGGCTCCGAAAGACCATCGACCGCCGCTGGCAGGCCCGCCTGGGTGACCTGCACTTGAAGTCGGTTCCCATTGTGCGCCGGGAGCAACTCTGGCGCGGGCTGCACCGGATAATCAGTCTCACGGCTGGCGGCTTGGTATTGCTGGTAGGCTATGCCTGCATCTCGTACATCCTGCGACTGTTCCCCTGGACTCGAGGGTTCGGCACCAGCCTCCGGGACTGGCTGCTCGCGCCGTTGCTGGTCTTTGGCGCAGGCGCCGTGCGGTATCTGCCCAACCTGGTCTTCCTCGTCATCCTCGTCGTGCTCACCCGGTATCTCCTGAGGGCAATCCGGCTCTTCTTCATTCGAGTGGGCCAGGGATCGATCTCTATTCCCGGGTTCGATTCCGACTGGGCACTTCCGACCGACCGGATCGTACGGCTGCTGACGATCGCGTTTGCGGTGGTCGTGGCGTACCCGTACATCCCAGGTTCGGGCTCGGAGGCCTTCAAGGGCATCAGCCTGCTGCTCGGTTTGATTTTTTCGCTGGGATCGCCCTCAGTCATCGGAAATCTGGTCGCCGGCCAGAGCCTGGCCTTTCGCCGCGCCTTTCGAGTGGGGGATCGGATAAAAGTCGGCGAGAATATTGGCGATGTAGCGCAGGTCCGTTTGCTGACCACCTATCTGCGCTCCCTCAAGAACGAGCAGATCGTCATCCCCAACTCGCTGATTCTGAATAGCGAGGTGGTGAATTACACGGCTCTCGCGCCCGATCCGGGCCTGATCCTGCACACCACAGTCAGGATCGGCTACGGCACTCCCTGGCGGCAGGTGGAAGCGATGTTGCTCGAGGCCGCTGCCCGGACCCGGGGACTCCTTGCGCAGCCGCAGCCATTTGTCCTGCAGAAATCGCTGAGTGAGTTTGCCGTGGTGTACGAGATCAACGCCTATACCGACAATCCCAAGGCGATGATGCCGCTCTATAGCGCCCTCCATCGCAACATCCTGGACCTGTTCAACGAGTACGGAGTCCAGATCATGACCCCGGCATACGAAGGAGACCCCGAGCAGGCCAAGGTCGTTCCCCCAGGCCAATGGTACTCGGCGCCGGCCTCATCACCCCAGCCCTCGGCCGGCGACGGCAATACCGGTCCCGTGGTCAGGACCTAAGCCATCGCCGGCGCACGCTCCTGCCGTCGTTTCGACCATTTCAGGTAGGGCACCGCAGCGATTACGCTGACGAACACGTAGAGCAGGACCGCAGCGGGAGCCAGCTTCTGGTCGGGAAAGTTGGCCTGGGCAATCGCGATGGCAATCGCGGGATGGCGGGTAGCGGTGGAAATGGCCAGGACCGTCCTATCGTCTGGATTCGGTCCCCCGAGGAGATGCCCTGCGGCTAGACCCACCAGGACGAACACGATCATCGCCAGCAGCGTCCCGTTACCAATCAGGCTGATCATCGCCGGCCATACTCGGAGCAGAATCGGTAACACACCCAGAACGAGAACCACTGTCGCGGTGGTGATGATCGGTCCCGCGGCACGCTCGGCGAACGCCGGAGCAAACCTCCGAATGATGATGCCAACCGATAGCGGAAGCAGCAGCGACCAGAAGCCCAGTCCCAGCACGGTGGTCGGCCGCATCTGCAAGGGCATGTCGCGGTAACGTTCGATGAGCTCGAGCGACAGCGGGATGAGCGGCACCGCGAGCAGCGTTGCCGCCACCAGGAGCCCGACGACGTAGGCCAGCCTTCCCCCTTCCTTGAAGGCCTTCTGGGGGAAGGTGGGCGGCAGTGGGGATAGAGCGAGGGCCACCAGCGCGATCTTCACCGCCGGGTGAGGGTCGAGGCCCCGCGCCAGAATCAGCGCTGTTACCGGCATGACCACGAACATTGCAGCGAACGCCCGAAGCAGCTGGCGGGGTTGGTGAAAGAGATAGGTGGTGTCTCGGACTGTCGCCTTGAGACCGAGGGCGAACAGCAGTAGCGCAAGGCTCCCCCGAAGCAGGATCGGGAGCAGCGTTGCGATACTCATCGGCAAACCTCCGCTGGCTCAGGGCTTTGGCGTAAGGGTGAAGTCGGCGCGGCCGCGGGCAGAGGCAAGGACCAGGATCAGCGTCCAGTTGCCGGGTGCCCCCGCCCGGGTCTCGGTGTCC
>DASUVR010000386.1:0-8043 GCA_036378855.1 Gemmatimonadales bacterium
GATGGCGGTTTTGAGATCGCCCACGTTGCCGGGTCACCTGATCCGGATCTGAGTTAAACCGACCGCGTGAGCGGTCTGCCCCGGAGCCACTGGATGGTCAGTCCTCTCGCCCAAACCGAGCGGAAGGTCATTTCCGCTTCCGACAGCAGCGCCCGCGATCCCTTGTCTATCCCCAGCGAAGTCAAAGCCAGCATTCGCGTGCTGGTCATCGACGACGAGCGAACCCTTCGGGAGAGCTGCGCCAGCGTGCTGCAGATGGACGGCTACAATGTCACGCTGATCGGTCGGGGTGAGGAGGCTCTGGAGACGGTGCGCCGGCGCAAGTTCGACATCATTCTGGTCGACCTCTATATGTCGCAGGTGTCCGGCCTGGAGATCCTGCAGGCAACTCTCGAGGCCTACAAGGACACCATCGTCGTAGTCATGACCGGTAATCCGAGCGTCACCAGCAGCATCGAGGCGCTCCGGGCCGGAGCCTGGGACTATTTGCCCAAGCCTTTCTCCGCCACGCACCTCCAGGTACTGATTGGCCGGGCCTCCCACGCCGTAATGATGTCGCGGGAAGCTCAGGACCTCAGGGTTCAGTTGATGAAGCAGGTCGGTCACAGCGACAAAATCGCCCTGATCGGCATCTCGCCTCTCTTCCGCAAAGCGGTTGACCTGGCGCGCAAGGTTGCGGGCACCGATGCCTCGGTGTTCATCAGCGGAGAAAGCGGTACCGGTAAGGAAGTCATCGCCCAGTTCATTCACCAGAACAGCCGCCGGGCCAATCGGGCCCTGGTACCGATCAACTGCGCGGCCTTGCCCGAGCCGCTCCTCGAGTCGGAAATGTTCGGCCACCGCAAGGGCGCCTTTACCGGGGCCGACCGGGATAAGCCAGGCCTCCTGGAGACTGCCAACGGCGGCACCCTCTTCCTCGATGAGCTCACCGAGATGACGATGCCGCTCCAGGCGAAGCTCCTCCGGGTCATTCAGGACGGAGTGGTCCGGCGGGTCGGCAGCGAGCAACAGGACGCGGTAGTAGACGTGCGGTTCATCTCCGCCACCAACCGCGAGCCGCAGGAGGCGGTAGATGAGGGAGTTCTTCGGGG
Organism: Gemmatimonadales bacterium; assembly: GCA_036378855.1. Lineage (GTDB taxonomy): Bacteria > Gemmatimonadota > Gemmatimonadetes > Gemmatimonadales > GWC2-71-9 > CAVVWJ01. The sequence goes on from DASUVR010000386.1 coordinate 1,092, forward strand.
CGACCTGTTTTACCGGTTGCGGGTGGTGCCCATCAAACTTCCGCCGCTGCGGAAGCGCCCGGAGGACATTCCGCTCCTGGCCAATCACTTTCTGACCTACTACTGGCAACGCCATCGTCAAATGGGCGACCGGATTCCCCGGTTGAGCGAGGCCAGCATCGCGTTCTTGCGTTCACGACCCTGGCGGGGCAACGTTCGGGAGTTGCAGAACGTGATCGAGCACGTCGCGGTGTTGGCGGAGCCGGACCAGAACATCCAGCCGAACGATATCCCGGTGTATGACGACGGGAACGAGTGGCCGGCTGAGGCGGTGACTCCGGCCGGAGTCATGGACGAGGCGTACCATCCGGCCAAAGACCGGGTGGTCATCCAGTTCGAAAAGGAGTATCTGACTCGCCTGATCAGCCGAGCGGGGGGGAACATGTCCAAGGCCGCGCGCCTCGCGAGCATCGACCGGACCACGTTGTACCGGTTGATGGACAAACACGAATTCCAGCGCGACGACAGCCCCGGACCCACGGCGTGACACCGGAGACGCTCCTGCCCGCCTCGTCGAGCGGAGAGCGCCGCCGGGCAGCCCAGGAGCCGCGGCCACCGGTCCACGCCTGGGATCCTAACGGACCTTCCGCTCCCGTCGCCACCGTCCTCTGGGACGCGCTGCGCGACTCCGTGCTGTGGGCAGAGGCGGAATGGGAACGAGTGGTCGAGCATGCCGCCGGAGCCGAGGAGGCCACGGCTCACCTTGCCCATCTCAGCGCCGCGATTCGACAGGAAGCAGCCGGGACCTCCGCCGACCTCAGCTCGGTTCCCCGCAATGCGCTCTCTCGCCGATTATTGGGGCTGATCCGCGGCGCCTTCATCGCCCGCGTCCGCAGTCTTCCTTCGCCCGACCCGGCCCAATTGCTTGGACTGCTCCAGGCCATCGAGGCCGTGGCCGAGCATCTCGAGGCCGACTGGTCCCAGCATTTTACTGACCGGCTGTCCGCTCCCGATGGACTCGAACTGGTCGTAGAAGTGGCGCACGACCTGCGCTCACCCCTCACTTCCATTCTATTCCTGGCGGAAACCCTGCAGCGGGGTCGCAGCGGCTCGGTGAACGCGGTCCAGGAACGGCAGCTCGGCTTGATCTACAGCGCCGCCTTTGGGCTCAGCTCGGTGGCAAGCGATGTGATCGAGCTGGCTCGCGGCGGCGATCGTCTGGTAGATCTGGATCCAATTCCATTCTCGGTGAAGGACATCCTGGAATCGGTTCGGGACATCGTTCAGCCGATTGCGGAAGAGAAGAACCTGCAGGTGAAGGTCACGTCGCCTGAGGCCGATTTCCGCATCGGGCATCCGGTGGCCCTCAGCCGGGTGCTGCTCAACCTCACCACCAACGCACTCAAGTTCACTGCTGAAGGTTCGGTGGAGGTCAGCGCGGTTGCCCGGAACTCCCGTTGCATCGAGTTCTCGGTTCGAGACACCGGACGGGGTATTCCGCCACAGTCCATGGCGACCCTCTTCGAGCCTTTCCGGCGGCGGCAGAAGCCGGGCGAATACACCTTTTCCGGTTCCGGGCTGGGGCTTTCCATCTGCCGAAAGCTGGTCGAGGCCATGGGATCGGTGCTGCAGGTCGAGACGGCGCCTGGTTATGGGACCCGGTTCTATTTCGCTCTGGACCTCCCGCCTGCCGGTGAGACCCATTTCGGTTGATCTCCTTCGACCCCGTCGATAAATTCTTCCAGCTAGCCGATATGGACGCCGGGTGGTCCGGGCCACGTTCTTCGATGCTGGCATATCCCTGGGATGGCATCACTGCACAGCCGTCGTGGTTTGCACCCGTCGGCGTGAGAGCCGCCCAACCCTGGCGCAGTCAAGCAAGAACCAAAGCGGTTCTGCTCCGCGCCTTCACAAGAGGTCTTCCGGCCTCGTGAGCTCCTGAGTGCTGCCGCATGCCGGCCCGGTGCGGCGAGGGGGCTCGCGCAGGAGGTTGGCCTGACAACCGAGCGTCACGTGAACCGACCGCTAATCCGGCCGGGCCGACATCTGAGTCAGCCCCCCGTCCATGCACCGCACGCCGCCCTCCTGATCGACTTCGACAACGTAACACTGGGCATTCAGAAGGATCTCACCAAAGAACTCCGCACGCTGCTCAACAGCGACATCATCAAAGGCAAGGTTGCGGTACAACGAGCCTATGCCGACTGGCGCCGCTATCCTCAGTACATCGTTCCGCTTTCCGAATCGTCCATCGATCTCATCTTTGCGCCGGCGTTCGGGTCCAGTAAGAAAAACGCTACCGACATCCGCCTGGCCATCGATGCCATAGAGCTGGTTTTTACCCGTCCGGAAATCGGGACTTTCATCCTGCTCTCCGGAGACAGCGACTTTTCCACCATGGTGATCAAGCTGAAGGAGTACGGCAAGTACGTTATCGGAGTGGGGATCCGCGAATCGGCCAGTGATCTGCTGATCCAGAATTGCGATGAGTACTACTCGTACAACGATCTGGCGGGTCTCACCAAGGAAGTGGACACTCCCTCCACACAGCGGGATCCGTGGGAGCTCGCCGGGGAGGCGGTTGCGCAGATGGTCCGCAACGGCGATGTGATGCGCTCCGACCGGCTCAAGCAGGTGATGCAACAGATCGATCCCAACTTCGACGAGCGGAACGCGGGGTTCAACCGCTTCAGCAAGTTCGTCATCGAGGCGGGTCATCGGGGCGTCGTCCTGATCACCAAACTGGACAACGGGCAGTATGAAGTTGCCCCTGGCGCGGGTGGCCATGTGCCGGGAGTGGATTCCGCAGCTCAGCCCGCAGCCGAAGTAGTACGGGAAGATGCTTCCGCCGGCCGGGTACGGGGCAGGGAAGATGGAAGTCGGAGCCGGCGGGGACGCCGGGGACGGGGCGGACGCGATCGGGCGGGAAGGGAAGCACCACATCGCGATCGGGTGAACGGAGGTCCCCGGCCAGACGGCGCGCGCGTGCGTGAGGATCGGCCGGACAGCGGCCTCACGCTGGCCCGAGCCTTTCAGCTGATGTCCCAGGCTCTTTCGGAGTTTCGCTCTCCGGTAGGCCAGGAAGCACTCCGGCTCCGGATGGTGGCCATGCACGGGAAGGACGACGCGCTGCTCGATGCCGGACGTTTCCCCCGGCTGTTGAGGCAGGCTAACGATGCGGAAGTAGCCGACGTCCGGAAGGTCGGCGATGACGACTACGAAATTTCGGCGCAGGGTGGTTCACCCCGCGCCGCTCCGCCGCCTGCTCTTCCCGCCGAGGAGCTGCAACCGGCGCCCACCTCCGAGACAACTCAGGATGCCGGCACTCCAGGCCAGCGGGATAACGGCCAGCGATTCGGGGTACGGTTCCGCCGAGGCTCCAGAGCTCCGAGCAGGGCCGGCGAAATCCCCCTCATCGGTGTTGTCCGGATCGATCCTCCGACGGAGCAACCAGCAGCCAACGCGCCTGAGAGTGCGCCAACAGCTGCCGATGCCGAAGACGAGGTCTCGTCGGAGGCGCCGGCGAAACGTCCGCGACCACGGCGGCCCCGGAAGCGAGCCGCCCCGGCTAAGGAGCCCGCAGTGGCTTCCACCCCTGAAGCCCCTGCCCAAGGCTCGGCAGAGCCGGCCGCCCCCAAGCGCAGCCGAACACGCAGCCGGAAAAAGGCGGAGTGAGCCGGATCCGACGGGCAGCTACGCTGCCCGTCTCTTTTTTTGTTCGTCCCACCGAGCAGGTTGCCGCAGAGCTACTCGGAATGATGGTGGTGTCCACCGTGGGTGGTGAGGTGACGGAGGGCAGGATTGTCGAGACCGAGGCCTACCTCGGCTACGATGACCCCGCATCGCACGGCTATCGGCACCGGCGCCATGCGCGCAACCAGGCCCTCTTCGGTCCCCCGGGTTTGTGGTACGTCTATCTGTCGTATGGCATGCACTGGTGTGCCAACCTGGTCTGTCAGCGTCGTGGGCTGGCCAGTGCAGTCTTACTGCGTGCGCTGGAGCCAGTCAACGGTCTGGAAGTGATGCGCCGGAGAAGACGAGGGGTGGAGACCCGGGAGCTATGCTCGGGACCGGGGAAGCTGTGCCAGGCGCTGGGCATCGATCGCTCACTCGATGGCAGCAGAATGGCGCGGAGCGCCGTGATCGTGCGCCCGCCAACGGAATGGGAGAAACTGCAGGTGGCGGTAACTCCGCGGATCGGTATCACCAAGGCAGCCGACTGGCCCCTCCGCTTCCATGTGGCGGGATCCCCCTGGATTTCCCGAAAAGAAAAAGGCGGAGGGTCGCTCGACCCTCCGCCCAGAGAACGCGGGAAGAAGACCTAGTAGCCGCCGCCGGTGGGCCGTTCGCGCGCGTTGCCCAGACCGAAGCGCAGGCCGGCTGTCAGCGTATGGGTCATACCCTTAAAGAAATTACCCGAGCTGACGATGGTGCTACTCGATGGCCCTGGCGTGCTGAGGAACTGGACTGACGGCGCGGAGGTGACCTGATATTGCCCAAACGCGCTGAAGTGGCTCACCCGGAAATTCAGTCCGCCAATGAGCGACCCGAAGCCTGAGCTGCCTATCGTTTTGGCAATCCCATCATCTGGAGTGTGCCCTACCGTGTGCATGATGCCCACCCCAACTCCAAAGTATGGCGTCATCGGCCCCTTGATGGGAAAGGCCATCAAGGCGGCGGAGTACTTGCGCATCGAGTTCCAGTTGACCCCAAAATCGTTGCTGCTGGACATGTTGCCAACACTATCGAAAACCGCAACGTTGTACGCGCCGAGCTGATCCGAGCCGAAGGCCTGCTCTACCGAGAGCAGGAGACCAGTGCGCTTGGCCACTACCAGCAGGTGGACGCCACCAAGCGGCTTGGTGATATGTCCTTCCAGCGGGGTTTCGAAGTTCATGACGCCGCCCTGCCCGCCGACGTACCACTGGAAGGTGTTGTTGCCCGGCTGCTGAGCCGAGATTTGGGCCGCCCCCAAGCCGAGGGCCAGCGCCGCGACTGGGAAAATCCGGGTGACCATACGCATCAGACTGCCTCCGTAGAGTGTCTGCACCAGCACCTTCCTGGCGCTTACCGGTGCCGCTTCGCGCAGCACGTCAAAATGCGGGAACTCGTGCTTGGACTACGGCGGAGGGGAGGCAGTGGCGGGTTGAAAAGCCCCGTTCTACAGTGCTGGCTGGCAATGACTTACATTACTCTTGCCAATCCTCCCAGGCCCGTCGGGAGGGCGGAAGTGCAAGGAGTGGGCCGGGTGTCTCGAGAGGTTAGATCAGCCCGAGCTGCTTTCCGACCTTCCGAAAAGCTGCCAGAGCCTGGTCCAGGTCGGCACGGGTATGGGCCGCCGAGATCTGGCACCGTACCCGCGCTTGGCCCTGAGGAACCACGGGGTAGCCGAAGCCGGTCACAAATACGCCTTCCTTCAGCAGGAGATCGCTCATCCGGATGGCCGCAGCCGTCTCACCCAGGATCACCGGAATGATCGGTGTCTCGCCAGGGAGCGGCTGGAATCCCAATCCGAGGAGCTGATCGCGGAAGTAACGAGCGTTTTCCCGTAAGGCAGTGACGAGCTCCGGGTGCTGCTCCAAATATTCAATACTGGCGAGCGCACTCCCGGCGACGGTGGGCGGCAGGGCGTTGGAAAAGAGCTGGGGCCGCGCGCGCTGTGTGAGATAATCACAGACGGCTGCTGACGCGGCCACGAACCCCCCGGCGGCTCCTCCGAGTGCCTTGCCCAGGGTGGAGGTGATCATGTCGACCTCGCCCAGCACGCCGAGATGCTCCGCTGTCCCCCGCCCGTGCTTGCCCAGAACGCCGGTGCCGTGCGAATCATCCACCACCAGTACAGCCTGGTGTTTGCGACAGAGCTCGATGAGGTCGGGCAGTTTGGCGATGGCGCCTTCCATCGAAAAGACCCCGTCGGTGACCACCATCTTCACCCGGTGGTCCCGCGCCGCCGCAAGCTTCGACTGGAGATCGCTCAAGTCGGAGTGCTGATACACCGCGCTTTGGCACTTGGTGATGGCCTTGGCCAGCCGCACGGCGTCGATGATGGAGGCATGATTCAGTTGATCGCTGATGATCACGTCATCCTGGGTCAGCAGAGTTGCAGGAACCGCCTCGTTCGCGTTCCATGCGCTGACGAACGACAGTGATGCCGGGGTAGCAACCAGCCGGGCGCAGGCCGCCTCGAGGGCGCGGTGGATGGTGAAGGTGCCGCAGATGAAACGGACCGAAGCGGTCCCGGCACCAAACCTATCGAGCGCAGTCTTGCCCGCAGCAACGACCGACGGGTGGTTGGAGAGCCCGAGGTAGTTGTTGGACGACAGAATGATGACCTCGCCCCGATCCTCCATTTGAACGCGGGGCCCCTGCGGGCTGTCGAGATAGTTGAGACGCTTGTAGGTGCCGTTTTGGATGAACTGTTCCAGCTCGGGCTCGATTCGCTGTTCCAGCGAGTTGGTCATGAGCCGATCTCCAGAATCACCTTGCCCGCCTGGCCGTCCTTGATCACCTGGATGGCGTCCCTGATGCACTCCAGCGGAAATCGATGAGTGATCACCGGCCGGGGATCGAGCTGACCCGCGCGAAGGAACCGTCGCATCTGATGCCACGTCTGATACATCTTCCTTCCGGTCACACCGTAGAGGGTAAGACCCTTGAAAATGATGTCGCGGGCAAAGTCCACCTCCGTCGTCCGGTTGGGCGTGCCCAGGAGGTTCACCCGTCCTCCCATTCGAGCCGCGGCCAGGGCCTGAGCGTGCCCGCTGGGATGTCCGCTCATCTCGCAGACCAGATCGACGCCATCTCCCCCGGTCAACTCGCGAACTCGAGCTACCACGTCGTCGGTTCCGGGATTGAGGGTGACTTGCGCCCCCATCTCCCGGGCGAGCTCCAGCCGGGTTGGATTGAAGTCGCTGGCTATGACCAATGAGGCGCCGGCCGCCCGGGCAACACCCACCGCGAAGCACCCGATCGG
>DASUVR010000387.1:0-2782 GCA_036378855.1 Gemmatimonadales bacterium
CAAGCTCTCAGGCGATGCGGTCATCGGACGGGCCTCGGTGTGGGTTCGATTGGTCTGGCTCCACTCAATCAGAGGAGCAGAGCCTGAGCACTTCACTAGAGTGTGGGCGGCGCGAGATTGCCGCAGGCCACGATCATCGAGTCGTTGGTTGCGGAGGCGTGCACGATTACGAAAAAGTTGCCGGTGGTCGGGGTCGTGAGCGCCACGTTGGCCAAGGCATTCGCGTGACCATCGCTTCCCACCTTGGCGGCCGGATACGCTGCAACCGAGCCGACCACGCCTTCATCAGAGCCGCACTGTCCCCGATGGAGCTGCCACGGATGGACACCGCCGGGTGTGGCGTTGGCCAGGTTGAGGGATACCGTGGTGTTGCCGCCCTTGTGGGCCGGCGCCATCGAGGCGGAGCCATTGATCTGCACCGCCCCGGCGAGCTCAGCCGGCGTCGCCAGCGTGCCATGCCAGCGGGAGTTCAGATTCTCGTCCTTGGTGCTCACCTGGACCGCCTGCTCGTGGTGGAAGGGGTTACAGGATGCGAGTGCCAGGGCAGAGACGGCGACCAGAATAAGCCGATGCTGGGACATGTGCCTCCAGAGGAGCGGTGTGGCGGGAAGCCTGGGACGGCTAGGCGTAGAGAAGGCTCGGCCGCTATTGACCAAGCGGTTAATAAATACTACTCTTTATTGACCAGCAGGTCAATACCACTGTCTCCGTGAGGTTCGCATGCCAGGGCAGAGAGAGAGTCAGGCAACCCGCCGGGAGCAGATCCTCGAGGCGGCATACGAGGTGGCGCTTCGGCGCGGCATCGACGGTCTCACCGTGCGGGCGGTGGCCGCCCGCGCCCGGCTCAGTCACAGCCTGGTTCTCTTCCACTTCAAGCGGAAAGACCAGCTGGGTCTGGGGTTGCTGGATCGGGTACTGGCCGGTACTCTCTCGCTCACGGTGCCGAACGAGGTTCGCACCATCCGGAAGCCACGGGAGCGGCTGCAGGCTTTGGTGGATCAGGAGCTTCGGCGGATGTCGGGGGAGCCGCGCCGTCTCCGGCTGCTGCTGGAGTTCTGGGCCCGCGGCGGCCACAACGCGGTCATTCGGCAGAAGATCGGTGCCGGCCTGGAGGAATACCGGACCGCATTCCAGGATGTTGTCTCGGAGATGTCCGACGGAAAGCCGAACCGCGCAAACAGCTCGGCCGGACTGGCGGCGGTGGCGGTGAGCCTCATCATCGGCTACCCGGTGCAGACGATGATCGATCCCAAATGGGTGGGGCCGGAGGAATACCTTGCGTCGGTGCATGACGTGCTGGATCGACTGGGCAAGGCGGCCTGAGACCGCATGGCGGTCAGGCGGTCAGGTGGTCAGAGGGGATGTCACCCCGCGTGCAACGAGGGGGCCTAGATTAAAGGGGTCGAGATTTGCCGAAGGGCTACGCAAGTAAGCGAGACTTCGGCCCCTCGCGTTGCTCGGGGTGACATGCTGACTAGCTCCGACCGTCGGCCTCTCCGCCTCTCCGCCTCTCCGACCGCTAAGAGGACCTGACACCATGAACACACGTTTCATCCTATCGTTCGCGCTCGGCTGCCTCGGCTGCACCGCGTCGGCGCAACATTCCGGTTCTCCCGTGTCCGAGGCGCTGCGCCGGACCCGCGAGCGCGCCGCCAATAACCTGGTAGCCGCCGCGGAGGAGATGCCGGCCGATAAGTACGGCTTCAAGCCCACGCCGGCGCAGATGAGCTTTGGCGACGTGATCGTCCATCTGTCGGAGGGGAACGATTATCTCTGCTCCACCGTCGCGGGAACGACGGCGGCCAAGCGGTCCGAAGTGAAGGCGGATGCGGGCAAGGAGAAGCTGGTTGCCCGGCTGCGAGAGACCTTTCAGTCCTGCGAGTCGACCCTGGCCAAGCTGGACGACTCGGGCCTGAGCCGGATGGTGCCCTGGTTCGGCGGCCGCCAGGTGACCCGGGCGCAGGCGGTGCTGGCCACGGCCCAGGACTGGGCCGACCACTACAGTCAGCTGGCGATCTATCTCCGGCTCAACGGCCTGCTGCCCCCGACGGCCAAGCAGAAGGAGGAGTAGCCCTCGGCCCCCTCGCCTTGCTCGGGGTGACAGCTTCTTCGGCCGCGGTGCTCGGGGTGACAACTCCCGCTGGCGTTCGTACTGTTCGGTTCAGCCAGCACGAATCGCGTCGGCGGAGGGTTGACTGATGTCACGGATTGATGAGCCTGGGGAGATTCCCCGGCGGACACTGGGCCGGACCGGCGAGCGGGTATCGGCCATCGGGCTGGGAGGATGGCACCTCTCGCTCAAGCATGTCGACGAGCCATTGAGCATTCGGATCGTCCGGAGCGCGATCGACCGCGGCATCACCTTCATGGACAATTCCTGGGACTACAACGAGGGCCAGAGCGAGCTCCGGATGGGCAAGGCGCTCCGCGACGGCTATCGCGACCGGGTGTTCCTGATGACCAAGATCGACGGCCGCTCGAAGAAGCTGGCCGCGCGGCAGCTCGACGAATCGCTCCGCCGGCTACAGACCGACCGGATCGATCTGGTCCAGCACCACGAGGTGCTTCGGTTCGAGGATCCCCACCGGATCTTCGACGAGGAAGGGGCGAACGCGGCGCTGGTGGAGGCGCGGCAGGCGGGCAAGATCCGCTACGTCGGCTTCACCGGCCACAAGGACCCTCGCATCCATCTCTATACGCTCGCCGTCGCCGACGAGCATGGTTTCCGCTTCGACACCGTCCAGATGCCGCTCAATGTCATGGACGCGCACTACCGGAGCTT
>DASUVR010000388.1:0-2085 GCA_036378855.1 Gemmatimonadales bacterium
ACTCGAACCTGCAACCCCCGGTTTTGGAGACCGGTGCTCTACCACTTGAGCTACGGACCTTCGAGGGTGGCTGACGGGAATCGAACCCGCAACCTCCGGAGCCACAGTCCGGCGCTCTAACCGATTGAGCTACAACCACCACGGGCCAGCGTCCCGAGCCGGGAAATATCGCCCGGAAGACCCCCGGGTCAAGGCCAAAAATGTGCCGCCAATTCGTCCGTCTGCTTGGCCGACGGCACCGGATCGTCCTGCACCGCCGAGACTTTGGCGACGCCCCGGACGGCGTTCGCCAGAAACAGCGGGAGGCCTCTGACCTCGCTCCAGGTGGCCCGCCGCTCCTCGATTGGACCGGCCAGCTCCATGATCCGGGCCCGTCCCACCCCGGGCAGAATCCCCAGCTCCATGGCCGGGGCGCACAGTGTCCCACCCTCCCACCAGAACACGCTCCAGATCGCGGTCTCCGCCAGATAACCTCCCGGAGTAAGCAGCAGCGCATCATCGGCCTCTGCCCCGCGAGCCTTATCCCGCGCGCGGTCGAACTGAGCCCGCTCCGTCGTCTTGTGCGGATACGGGTGGTGGGCAATCCGGGAGATGATGAGCTTGACCGATTCGACCGGCTCGACCAGCCGCTCGCTCTCCTGGACCCCCCGCATTCCAACTTCCCAGCGCACGGTGCGATCCAGGCCTCCCTCCGGCGGCGGCAGCTCCCCAGGAAGTGGAATGCCCAGCGCCTTGCAGCTGGTGGCCAGCCGGCGAATGTGGAGATACCAGAGCGGCGCCAGTCCGTTCCTGATCCGCATGGTTTCGATCAGCGCAGGAGTGTGCCGCATCAGGTCACCGGAGCCGCCACCCGGCTCTCGCTCCAGCTCTTGTAGGTCGTGGCACCGAGAATGATTGCTCCTCCCAACAGGGCCCAACTGCCGGGCGTCTCCCGTTGAATGATCCAGGCCCAGACCGGATTGAGGACCGGCTCCAGCAGCAGTATCACCGAAGCCTCCAGGGCCGGAATAGAGTGAATGGCTCTGGTCACGAACACGTAGGCCAGCGCAATCTGGAAGATGCCCAGGTAGCTGATAATCGCCCAGTCACCCGCAGCGTGGGATCCGACCGGCAGTGCCATGGGCAGCGACACCAGAAACGCGGTCAGATTTCCGGAGACCACCGCCGCGGCCGGCGATCCCCGGCCTGGCCTGGCGCTCAGCCAGCGGAGACCGCCGACGGCAAGCGCCCAGCAGAGGCCGCTTCCCATGGCCAGCAGGTTTCCCCGGTCGGGATCGGGTGCAGTGACAATCGGCTGCTCGACCCCGACAAAGAAAAGCGCCAACCCTGCCGCCACCGTAATCATGAAGCCGAGGTCCTGGCGGCGCACCGGCTCCTTGAGCAGCCAGGGCGCAAGGATGAGCAGGTACAGTGGGGCGGTGGATTGAAGAAAGATGGTGTTGGCCGCCGTGGTGAGTCGGTTCGCCAGTACAAACAGAGTCAGGCAGCCGGCATAGGCTACGCCCACCAGCGCTCCGGCCCAGGTCCATCCCCGTCTTGCCGCGGGTGTCATCAGCCAGAGTGCCACCGCCGCCAGTCCGGATCGGAAGCTCGCGATCTGCCACCCGGTGAAGTCGGCTGCCTTGATCGCCGCACCGCCGGTAGAGAACAGCAGAGCGGCTCCCGCCAACTGCAAACGGGCCAGAGATTTTGGGGTCATGGGGGAAGATCTCGATGCCAGCCCCCGGACGCCAGACGCCAGACGCGGTGAGCCTGGCCACATTCTTCAGCCCCGTGGGAAGACATCTTCAATCGATCTGTTAGCCAGTCTAAGTCACGTTCGACGAGCACTGCGGACTGGCGACTGGCGGCTTACCTTATCCCTCAAAACGAGACAACTATGTCCCTCCTCGAAATGCTGCAGCAACGTCTCGGCGGCCAGGCAATCAACACCATCAGCCGGCAGCTCGGGGCCGACCCCGGAACCACCAGCAACGCCGTGGATGCGGCACTGCCGCTGCTCCTGAGTGCGGTGGCTCGGAATGCCGGCAATCCCAATCAGGCACAATCACTGGACCAGGCCCTTTCCCAGGACCACGACGGGAG
>DASUVR010000389.1:0-2747 GCA_036378855.1 Gemmatimonadales bacterium
TGCCCGAATGGAGGTCCACGGTGTTGATCAGCAGACGGCGGGGCAGGTCGTTGAAGGTGACGTTACCAACCAGGTAATCGATCAGCTCCTGCAGCGGTTCACGGCGATAGAGAGCTGGAGCGAGGAGACGGCGAAAAGCGACATCAGCGCGAGCTACCTGGAAGACGTCGCGCCGGCGAACCAAACGGGCACGGGCCTCCATCTTCGGGGTTGGCACCCCGGCGGCCCACGCGGCAGCGATCAAGGATCCAATGCTGGAGCCGACCACCAGGCTGGGCACCAGGTGCCGCTCTTCCAGGGCGCGGAGAACCCCAATGTGGGCCAGTCCTTTTAGCCCACCGCCGCTCAGGACCAAGGTAAACGGACTATCGGGTATCACCGGCCAGCTCCCCCAGAGGTTTTGCGACATCGCACCGGAGCGGGGATAGTTTGCAAGAATCATGCGCCGCAGGAACATGAGCACAGGTCTGACCGGTCCCCGGACCACCCGACCCCAAGGGGCGTAACGCACGTCACAGGAGCAGGATGCGACAGAGTCCTCTGGCCGAAAAGCTCCAGGCCGACCGATTCTTTCAGCTGGGTGTGCTGTTTGTTACCCTGGTGGTGGCGGCAGCCGTGCTCGCCCCCTGGATTTCTCCTCACAACCCACTCACCGGCGACTTGCGGGGGGCTTACCTGATATCACCCGGATCCCGGTTCTGGTTGGGCACGGATACACAGGGACGTGATGTTCTCAGCCGCGTCCTCTACGGCGCCCGGCTGTCCTTATCTGTGGGACTCATCTCGCAATCGGTTTCGGTGACCATCGGTGTCCTGCTCGGCTTGCTCGCAGGGTATTACGGTCGTTGGGTAGACGCCCTGGTGATGCGCCTGGCCGACATCACCCTCGCCTTCCCAACTCTGCTGCTCTTGATCGCCGTAGCCGCTGCGGTAAAGCCCTCGCTTCCCGTGGTATTTGTCGTGATCGGAGTCGTCGGCTGGGCCGGCATGGCGCGACTGGTCAGGAGCCAGGTGCTGGTGCTTCGTCGCTCCGAGTTCGTGGCTGCCGCCCAGGCGCTCGGTGCGCGCGACCGCAGAGTCCTGCTTCGCCATCTCCTGCCCAACGTGCGCACCCAGGTGATCATCGCGGCGACCCTGGGCATCGCGGGCGCGATCATGGCAGAGGCTGCCCTCTCCTTTGTGGGACTGGGAGCTCAGCCTCCGACGCCGAGCTGGGGAGCCATGGTGGCCGATGGGCGGGACCTGCTGCGGGTGGCTCCCTGGATCTCCATCGCCCCCGGTCTGGCCATTGGTATCGCCGTGCTGGGCTTCAATCTCGTGGGCGACGGACTGCGCGAGGCTTTCGATCCCCGCCTCCGGAGTGAGCGATGAGTTCCGCGACTCACGTGGCTCCAGAGTACGACGTGGGGGCGCTCCGCCGACGGGAATTTCCCTGGACCGCGGAAACCGTCTATCTGAATCACGCCAGTGTGGGTCCGCTTCCGGAGCGCACCAGGGTTGCCCTCGAGGCATTCAACCGCAAGCGCTCCGCTCCGTTTCAGCTCCCCGATCGCGATCTCATACATACGCTCGCCGAGTCTCGCCGTCTCTCGGCCCAGCTGATTGGCGCCATGCCGGAGGAGATCGGGCTTACTCTGAACACAGGGTTCGGGCTGAGTCTGGCCGCCCGGGCCCTTCCGCTCCGGGCCGGAGACATTGTCCTTACCAGTGACAAAGAATTCCCCGCCAACGTGTACCCCTGGATGCTCCTCAAGGAGAATGGGGTGACCCTGGAGCTTGCCCCCACTACGCCAGAGGGCTGGCCCGATGAGGATTACCTGGTGGAGCGGCTCCGGGACCCTCGAGTGAAGGTCCTGGCGGTATCGCTGGTCCAGTTCAGCAACGGCTATACTATCGACCTGGCCCGGCTCTCCGCCGCTACCCGGGCGGCGGGGACGTATTTCGTGGTAGACGCTATCCAGGGCGTAGGCCAGATCCCGGTCGATGTGGGCGCAACGCCGGTGGACCTCATGGCCTGCGGGGCGCAGAAGTGGCTGCTTTCGCCCTGGGGATCCGGCTTCGTGTATGTGCGTCGCGAGTTGATCCCCCAGCTGACGCCGGCCATAACCGGGTGGATGGCATACGAGGGGACCGATGATTTCAGCCGACTCACCCAGTACAACGACACGCTGCGCGGAGATGCCCGTCGATTCGAGCTGATCACCCTTCCTTATCAGGACTTTGCCGGCATGAATGCCTCGCTTGAGCTGCTGCTGGACCTGGGCATTGCCCGAATTCAACGTCACCTCTGCGCCTTGCAGCAGCCGGTGCTATCGTGGGCCGCCGGGAGAGACGCCCGGATCGTTTCACCCCAGGGGGAGCGGGCATCAGGGATTCTCTGCATCGCGCCGTCCAACGTGGGCGAGGCGTTCCGGGCGCTCAAGGCAGGGCGAATCATCTGCAGTTTGCGGGAGGGTGCTATCCGGCTCAGCCCCCATGCCTACAATGATCAGAGCGATATGGGACGGGTCGTCGAAGTGCTGGAGTCGCTATGACCGCATTTACCGACATGTTGAAGGATGGGTACGGCGGCGATGAGCCGGGCCTGACCCTGGGCGCCGCCCTGGAGGGAACCCGGATCTACCAGCAGCCCAAGATCCGGTTGCCGCTGGCCATGGCCAGCCGCCACGGCCTGATCGCCGGGGCAACCGGAACCGGCAAGACCAAAACCTTGCAGCTGCTGACCGAGCAGCTGTCTCGCCAGGGGG
>DASUVR010000390.1:0-3091 GCA_036378855.1 Gemmatimonadales bacterium
CCCAAAAGGTGCCGGCCCTCTCTTCATATGAGCATGGCTCGGTGTCAGGGACTGGATGTGCCCATAAGCTCGAGCAGGATGGCCCGCTCGGCGTGAAGTCGGTTCTCCGCCTGCTCGACTACTACTGCGTTGGCGCTGTCCAGAACCTTGCCGTCGATCTCCACATCTCTCAAATAGGGAAATGCGTGCATTACGATCCCCTTGCCGCCCCGGGTGGAGCGAAGCCGCGAGGGGGTCAGCCGCCAATCTCGGAGGCCTGAGCGCGTCTCCTGCTCCTGCTCCGGTTTTCCAAACAGCTTGACCGAGCCCCACGATGCCACGTAGACCGCGTCGGCGCCGACCAGCGCGTCGTCCGGATCATCGCTGATATGAACGAACTCGCCGCCCCTCTCCTGTGCTGTCTTGCGGATCAGGGCGGTATCTTCGGGATCGAGCTCGTAACCTTCCGGTCTCGCGATCACGATTTCCATGCCGAGAGCGGCTGCCGCCAGCGCAGCACTTACCGGCACAGCTGTAGGGAACGCTTGCGGGTGCCAGGCCCAGGTGAGCACGAATCGTTTTCCCTCTACCCCGCCAAACTGTTCCTGGAGGGTCAGGCTGTCGCCCAGCGCCTGGCAGGGATCTCTCCGGGCGGAACCGACGTTGATCACCGGCTTGGGACAGTGGCGGGCGAACGTCGCGAGCAGAGAGTCCTCCCGAGCGGCGGCCCAGCTTCCAGTCGTTTCGTAGGCGCGCACGGCAACAGCGTCGATCATCCGTCCCAGCATCCTGGCGGTGTCAACCATCTGTGGCTCGGCCTGGGCTTCCACCGCCTGGCCGCCGTGAAGCGACATCGCGGTTTTCAAACTGAGCGTGATGTGGGGGTCAGGACTGAGGAAGACCAGCCCCAGAGTCCTTCGCTCCAGGCCGCCGGAGAGCTCGCCCTGTTTGATTCGTCGGGCCAGCGTCAGCAGCGTCTCGACCTCCTCGGGAGACCAATCTTCGAGGGCCAGAAGATCACGCTTGGTCACGGAACCTTCGGAGAGCTCAGGCTGGGATGGAGACAACCGGAGGAGCAGCCGCTGAAAGAGTGAGGACCGCGACGCGCGAGCGTCGTCCGCCCGAGGCCAGGGTCCTCACTGCTCCAGGACGAGATACAATCAGGTTTGCGACTGGTTTCCCGCTGCGGTCGTTTCGACGTCGGCGGGGCCTCCATTGCTGGTATCGAGATCGTGGATGTACAACGCGGCACCAAAGCCGGTACCGGACTCACTCACCACCCCTCGCGCCAGATTCAATGCCTCCGTCAGCGTGGGCGAGAAGGCAAACTCGAGCGCAGATGGCGCCGGCTGGCCGTCTCTCGTCTCCGGGAGGTAGGCAGTAAGAAAGCGATCGACGATGACAGGATGAACTTCTCGGTTTGCAGGATGGGGCAGGCCGTGGCGACGTTCGATCTCGGACAGGAGGCGCTCCGCCACGAAAAGGCGCTCCTGTTCAATCGCTGCAGGAAGCATCACATAGTTCCTCACGGGAGTTACCGGCTCCCTAGGCGTACGGCCGGCAAGTGATAGGATCGGGCGACGCCAGACGCCCATCGGACCCTTCATAGCTTAACTCGCCAGGGTGACCGCCGCCATCCACCTCTCGCCGACCTCGAGGTCCTCCCGGGTCAGATTATGACCGCCCGGGGTCCAGTGCAGGGTAACGTCGGCCCCGGCCTGCGTGAGGAGGTCGGCTAGGGCCTGACTTTGATCCGGCCTCACTATAGGATCGCGGCGCCCCGCCGCGATGAGCACCCGCACCTGTGACAGTTGCGGCAGCGGCTCCGGAACCAAGGGCACCATCGGTCGGAGCAGAAGTCCGCCACTCAGAATGCCCGGATGAAGCAGCAGTAATGCTGCGGCGATATTGGCCCCATTGGAGAAACCCACCGCAATGGGAGGAGCATCGCCTAACTGATAGTGCGTGCGAGCCTGGCTGATGAACCGCGCCAGCTCCCCCGCCCGGAACTTGATGTCCTCGACGTCGAAAATTCCCTCGGCGTAACGCCGAAAGAACCGGGGCATTCCTTCCTCCAGGACCTGCCCTCGCGGGCTCAGGAGGGGAGATCCCGGCGCCAGAGCCTGGCCCAGCGAGAGCAGGTCGTCCTCGTTGCCCCCAGTGCCGTGCAGGAGGAGCAGAGGCACAGCGCCGGGGCGCTGCCCGGCGACGAATCGGTGGACGAAATCGAACTTTGGGGACGTCACCTTCCCTGCTCCGCGGTAGCATGGGGCAGACGCAGCGGCGGCAGCGCGCGCTCGATCTGCTCCCGGTACGCCTGGTATATCGGAGGCAGCTTCAGCTGGGATCCCAGCTCGGCCGGAGCTTCATCGATGGTGAATCCGGGCCCATCGGTGGCAATTTCGAAGAGCACCCCACCCGGCTCCTTGAAATACACGGAGTGGAAATACTGCCGGTCCACCACCGGAGTAACGCCGAGACCACGAGCTTCGATCGCCGAGCGTTGCTCCAGCTGATCTGCTTCGTCCGCTGCGCGAAAGGCCATGTGGTGAACCGTGCCCACTCCGCTGGCGCCACGCCAGAAACCGGACGCGCGTCTGAGGTTGACCACCAATCCCGATCCGTTCGCGTTGGCTTGAAAACGGAGCAGCCCTTTGTCTTCGCCATTGGGTTGAAAGCCCAACATCTGGCTCAGGAAATCTCCCGTCCCCTGATCACCGTCTTCCCAGATGGTCGCTCCATGCAGGCCCCGGACGGCGTGCTCCGGACTGATGGGGCCCTCGTTCCAGGGCTGCTCACTGGTGGAAGCGTCGCTCGCAACCAGCTCCAGCAGGAGACCATCGGGATCGGTGAGACTCAGAACCTGGTCGTCGAAGCGGCGGCTGGGGCCCTCGTAGGTGATTCCCTGAGACAGAAGTCGCTCGATCCAGAAGCCCAGTGACCCGGCCGGTACCGTCAGCGCCACCGTGGCGATCTGGCCGCCGCCCTGCCGGCCGCGGTGCGCGCCAGGCCAGGGAAAGAAGGTGAGCAGAGAGCCGGGGCGTCCGATCTCGTCGCCGTAGTAGAAGTGATAGCTCCCCGGATCGTCGAAGTTCACCGTGAGCTTCACCAG
>DASUVR010000391.1:0-5390 GCA_036378855.1 Gemmatimonadales bacterium
ATCATGATCTCCGCCCGGTGATGCGGTTGGCGGAGCACCGACCGGATGCCCCGGTCGATCTCTTCCTTCATTCCCTTCCAGTGCTTCGGCTTGAGCGGATCGGAGCGGACCAGCCGCTCGGTGACCCGGACCGCGCCCAACGGCAGGGAATACACGTGATCGATGGCGGTGCCGGCGGAGAGAATCACCTCGACGCTGCCGCCGCCGATGTCCACCACCGCGGTCGAGCGGCCCTGGAAGTCGAAATGGCGGGCGGCGGTGTGGAAAGCGAGCTGGGCCTCCTCCTCGCCCGAAATCACGTCGATCCTGACCTTGTGCTGGCGGGAGACCTCGCGGATGAACTGGCGTCCATTGGCGGCTTCGCGCACTGCGCTGGTGGCGATCGCCCTGATCTGGCGGATTTTGAAGCCGTCAGCGATTGCCTTCATCTTGCCGAGCGCTTCGAGACCGCGCTGAATGGCCTCGTCGGAGAGCCGGCCGGTCCGGTCCAGCTTTTCTCCCAGCCGGACCATCTCCCGCTCTTCGTCCAGAATGCGATAGGTGTCGTCTTCCTGCACTTCGGCGACGGTCAGCCGGATCGTGTTGGTGCCAACGTCGATGGCGGCCAGGCGGGGCGGTGCGGGAGTGTCAGGGGCAGTCATGCTGGTTTGTAGATTCCCATGACTTCAGCCTTCGCGCCAGTCCCCCCCGTCACGACTGCGTAACGATCATCTTGGTCCAAGGTCCAGGTGACTGTGGTGAGCGGGTTTACATCCAAGTTCCCGGGCCAGTCCGAAATCCAGGAATTCAGCTCCTGCCTATCCGCGCTCCGATACAGAGTCGTTACTTCCACCAAGACCATGATCTAATAGCCGTTCGAACAATCGTCCTGAGATTGAGTCAGGCAATTGGATTCACTCGTGATCGGGGGTGGCATGAGGATCGAGCGCGGGCTGATGATCGGGACGCTGGCGGTAGCGTACGCCTGCGCCAAGCGGGCGGAGTCGCCGGAGGCGGCCAAGTAGGATGTGAAAGTACCCAACGGACTCGCGTTCTCCGAGTTCAAGGGATACGAAGACTGGCACCTCATCTCCATCAGCCAGGATGGCCCAGCGATGGCTGCCATTCTGGGTAATCCGACGATGATCAAGGCCTACGAGTCGGGTATCCCCGGCAACGGCAAGCCGTTCCCCGATGGCTCCAAGATGACCAAGATCCACTGGGTGCCAACCAAGATGGCGACCTTCCCTGCCGCAACGGTGCCGGGCAGGCAACACGACGTGGACTTCATGGTGAAGGACCGCAAGCGGTTCGCGGATAGCGGCGGATGGGGATGGAGCGCGTTCGAGTACGACTCCGCGTCGGGCAAGTTCACGCCTGCCGACACCACGGCCAATCCCCCACAGGGGAATGACGCCAAGTGCGGATTCGCCTGCCACACCATTGTGAAGAACAGGGACTACGTCTTTACCGACTACGCGCACAGATGAGGTCCTTATGAACTGGCATCGCGCGCATCATGAATGTCCTGGCCCCCTTTGAGCTCGGCGTGTTCGGCCTGGCCGACGCGGGCCGGGTGTGGCTCAGCGGCGAATCCTCGGATACCTGGCATTCGGCTTTTGGTGGGGGGAACTCCCTCGCGTTCCTGGCAGCCAGCAACACCGTGACCGCGACGATCGCCCATGGTGAGGGCCAAACCGGCTTCTATCTGGCGACCGGGTTCGCGTTCTGAGCATCACGGCTCCAGCTTCATCCTCCGGCAGCTTACTCGAGGTTTTGCCGCGACCGGTCGGTCGGAAACCAGCAGGTGATGGTGGTGCCGACACCCAGCTCACTCTCCGCCGAGACCCGTCCGCCGTGGGCTTCCACCAGGTGCTTCACGATGGCAAGACCGAGCCCGGTACCTCCCTGGTCGCGGGAACGAGCCGGGTCTGAGCGATAGAACCGTTCGAAGATGCGAGGCAGGTGGTCGGGGACGATACCGGAACCGGTGTCGGCAACGCTCAGCGCAATGCCCGAATGGACCACTGTGCTCCGGCAGGTGACCCGTCCCCCGGCCGAGGTATAGCGGGTCGAGTTCTCCAGCAGGTTGGTCAGGATCTGGCGAACCGCGTCGGGATCGGCGACCAATTCCTCGGCTCCGGCTCCGATCTCGATCCGGTAATCGATCGCTGACTCCCTGTTGCCGTCGCCCAGTCCATCCCAGGTTTCCCGGCAGATCGCCGCCACATTGATCGGCTCGGGCTCCGGCTGCCAGCCCCCGGCTTCGAGCCGGGCCAGATCCAGCAGATCATCCACCAGACGCTGCATCCGCCTGGCATTACCCGCTATGGTGGCGACGAACCGCCGGCTGATGTCCGGCTCCAGATTATCACTCAGCAGGGTCTCGGCGTAACCGGATATCGAGGTGAGCGGGGTCTTGAGCTCATGCGAGACGTTGGCCACGAAATCGCGGCGCATCGACTCCAGCCGCCTGAGCTCGGTAAGATCGTGCAGCACCAGCACGGCGCCGCCGGAAGGCAGCGGCCGCGCGTTCATCAGCAGGATGCGGTGTTCCATTTCGACTTCGCGGTCCTGCACCAGCTTCCCCTGCATCACTTGGTCGACGACCTCTCGCGCGCCCTTCACCCGAAACAGCTCGGGGAAGCCGGGTAGCGATTCATCGAATCCGTATCCCAGAATTCGGCGGGCCGCCGAGTTGGCGGTGACGATGCGGCCGCGCACGTCGGCGGCGATGACGCCTTCCCCCATGGATTCGACCAGCGCCGCCGACTCCGACTGTTCCCGCCGCAGCTCCGCGAACCGGTCGGCCAGCTGGCGGTGCATCTCCCGGAGCGCCTGAACCAGACGGTCGATGTCGGGAATGCCCGAATGGGGAAAGTAGGGCGGCGCGCCGTCGGCGATTGCCCGGGCGACCGACCCGATCTCTACCAGCGGCCGGGCTATCGAACGGCCGGCCCCGAGCGCGAGCACACTGCCGATCAGCAAGGCCAAAAGGGCGGCGCCGGCCACGGCCTGCTGCGCCCGGTTTACGACCTCGTCCACCTGATCCAGCCCCGCGGCCACCCGCACCACCCCGGTCCCTCCCGGTATGGCGACGTACATCAGCAGTCGGCCGACGCTGGCGCTCCGCCGGCTGGAGCTTCCCCGCCCACCGTGAAGCGCGGCCTGGACCTCGGGGCGGTTACTGTGATTGTCGAGAGGAGGCAGCTTGCCGGTCGGAAAGTCGCTATCGGCGCGGACCCAGCCGCTGCGGTCGATCAGGGAAATGCGGTGTCCGGTCTGCGAAGCGAGCCGACGGACGGTGACCTGCCATGCTGCGGTGTCGGCCGGAAGGGCCTCGCGCACCAGGCGCGCTTCGCTCTCCAGCGAGCGGACGATGTCGGCTTCCAGATCCCGTCGAAGCGAGCGTTCGGCCAGCCCAAAAAGGATCCCCACCGTCAACACCAGAATCAGAATGGATCCCAGCACCAGCCGCCGTACAAAGCTCACTTGCCGCGGGTCCCGCGCTCACCTCCACGAAAGCGGTAACCGAATCCTCGCACGGTCTCGATCAGCTTCCCGGCGTCCTCCAGCTTGGTTCTGAGCCGCTGCACGTGCATGTCGACCGTACGGGTCTGAATGTCCGGCTGAGCCTCCCAGACGATCTCCAGCAGCTGGGGACGGCTCTGCACTCTTCCCCGCCGCTCCACCAAGGTAAGCAGGAGCTTGTACTCGGTGGCGGTGAGGTTGAGCTCGCGGCCGTGGAGCGTTGCGCGGTGCGCCGAGCGGTCGATGGTGATGGGGCCGGCGCTGAGGGAGGAGCCGGCGCTTACCGCGGGTGAGCCCAGGCGACGGAGCAGGGCCCCCACCCGGAGCGACAGCTCCTGGGGCGAGAACGGCTTGGTCAGATAGTCGTCGGCACCGAGCGACAATCCCCGGATCCGGTCGGTCTCCTCCCGCCGGGCGGTGAGGAGGATGACTCCCACCTCCTTGGTTTCCTCTCTCCGCCTGAGCTCCGCCAGCACGTCGTAGCCGGAGACACCGGGCAGCATCAGGTCCAGCACGACCACATCGGGGCGCTCCTCCCGCGCGGCCTTCAACGCGTCGGGTCCGTTGGCGGCAGTGGAGACCCGGTAGCCCACCTTGGCCAGGTGGTAGGCGACCAGCGCGGTGATGTCCGGCTCGTCGTCCACGACGAGGATACGATGGGTCATGCCCGGTCCCGTACTCGAGGGTAGGGACGAATATAAGTCGGTCTTTGCGGGGGCCCGCACACGGCGCGGTAGCGGTTGCTCCTGTTCGCACGCCGCGGGCGCCTTCTCGCTCATGCTGCTGGGGGTCGAATCGACCAAATCGAGTGTGAACGATTCCCCCGCCTTTGCGCATCGGCCTTTCCCTCTGTTATTTCCGGCGATGCTTCCCGAGATCCGAGTCTTCGTGAACTCCGGCCTGGTGGATGTGCCGGCAGGTTCGGCCGTGCGCGACGCGGTGCGGCGGTTCGACCCGGCGCTGGGCAACCGGGTGATCGCCGGCACGGCCTACGTCACCGACGGGCGGGGGATCGAAGTCGATCCGGATCAGGTTCTGGCGAGCGGGGCCATTCTCCGGGTGGTGGTGCGGGCCAGGCGGGGAAGCAATGCTGACGCGTGAGCTGATCGGGCGGCTGCCCAAGGCAGAGCTGCACACCCACCTGGATAGCGCCCTCCGGCCCGACACTATGGTCGAGCTGGCGCGCGCGGCAAAATTCGAGCTGCCGACCACCGAGCCCGACGCGCTGCGTCGGTTCATGCTGGTCGACGACGCCGGCAGCCTAGAGGACTACCTGGCCCGGTTCGAGTACACCATCCCGCTGCTGCAAACGCCTGAGGGCATCGAGCGGGTGTCGTACGAGATGGTCGAGGACGCCGCGCGCGACGGGTTGCGTTATCTCGAGGTGCGCTACTGCCCCAAGTTGAGCACGCGCGGTGGACTCACCATGGAGCAGGCGCTCGACGCGGAGCTGCTGGGACTCGCGCGAGGTGAGCGGGATTTCGGCGTGGTAACGCGGGTGATCAACTGCTCCCTCCGGCACTACAGCCCCGAGGTGTCGGTCGCTATCGCACGGCTGTCCGTAGCCTATCGTGATCGGGGCGTCGTGGCGTTCGACCTGGCGGGCGGTGAGTCAGGCCGGCCTCCTGGCCGGCACCAGGCTGCTTTCGACCTGGCGCAGCAGGGATATCTCGGCATCACGGTGCACGCGGGCGAAGCCGCGGGGCCGGAGTCGGTCGCGGAGGCAATCGCCCTCTGCCATGCCAACCGGATCGGCCATGGCACCCGGATCGGAGACAGCCAGGCGCTCATGGAGTACATCCGGGACCGTCAGATTCCGGTGGAGATCAATATCACCAGCAACATTCAGACTCGCGCCGTGCCCAGTGCGTCGGCCCACC
>DASUVR010000392.1:0-2263 GCA_036378855.1 Gemmatimonadales bacterium
GGCGGCGGTTCTCATCGCCCTGGCCGGCTCGCTGCTCTTCGCCTTCAGTCACCGCCCCCGAGAGATCCGGCTGGGTCGGCGGCTCCAGATCACCCTCGCATCCGGACTCGAGCTCGATCCCGCGCTCTCACCCGATGGAAAGTTCGTGGCCTACGTCGCCGGGCCACTTTCCGGGACTCGGCTCTATGTCCGCCAGGTAGACGGCGGCAGTCCGGTCGGGATCACCCCGGAAACCGGTGGATTCGCCCGGGTGCCCCACTGGGCGCCCGATGGCCAGCGCCTGCTCTTCAGCTCCGCGCGAGGCATCGAGATCATCCCCGCGTTTGGCGGCGCCTCGCGCCTGCTGGTCCCCCGGCCTCCTGATACCTGGGTAGATGCGGCCTGGTCGCCAGACGGCCAGTCCGTCGTGTACCCGCTGCGCGACTCGGTGTACACCATTCCGGCCAAGGGAGGAGCCAGCCGCGCGATCGGCCGGATCAGCGAAGCGCATTCCTGCAGCTGGTCGCCCGCCGGTCGCTGGATCGCGTGCGTGTCGGGGAACCGCCAGTTCGTGAGAAACGAGGACTTCGGCAACATCGCGGCCAGCAGCATCTGGGTGATTCGCGCGGCGGGCGGACAGCCGGTCCAGGTGACCGATCTGCAGTCGCTCAACACCAGCCCCGCATGGCTGGGGCGGTCGTCCTCGTTGCTGTACGTGTCCAACCGGGAGGGAGGGCGCGACGTCTACCAGGTCGCGCTCACACGCTCCGGACACCCGGCGGAAGCCGCCAGCCGGCTCACCACCGGCGTCAACGCGGCGAGCATCAGCCTCTCGGCCGACGGTAGGCGGATGGCCTATGCGGCGTACACCCGAACCTCGAACGTCTGGTCGGTGCCCATTCCGGTCTCCGGTACCGCGAGCCTGAAGCAGGCAGAGCCGGTGACCAGCGGCAATCAGGAGATCGAAGGCTTCGACATCTCCCCGGATGGCCGCTGGCTGGTGTTCGACTCCGACCGGAGCGGAACCCAGGAGCTCTATCGCATGCCGATGCAGGGCGGCGACGTGGAGCAGCTCACCACCGATCCGGAGCCGGCCATGGCTCCCACCATCTCTCACGATGGCCGAGAGATTGTCTATCACAGCTTCCGCAACGGGACCCGGCAGCTGTTCGTGCTGCCCTCCGAAGGCGGAACGCCGGCCCAGGTCACTCGCAACACCGATCAGAACCGGATCGGATTCTGGACGCCCGACGGCCGCTCGCTCCTGTTCGAGAGCAACGCCTTCACCCCCAGCCAGGAAAGCAGGCTGGTGAGCCGGAATCCTCAGGGTCGCTGGGGTGCTCCGCGAACGTTGCTGGCCGGCGGGACCCTTGCGGTGCCGTCGCCCGATGGCCGGAGCATGCTGACGCTGGTGGAGAAGGGAGACCGCGATGTTCTGACCGTCGTGCCGCTGAACGGTGGAGCTCCTCAGCCGATCGTGGTGCGACAGGGAGCGGTGCCTTCGCCCAACATGCTCTGGAACTGGTCACCGGACGGGCGCTTCATCTACTATCCCGGCCGGGATCCGGTCGACCAGAGGAGCGGGATGTGGCGATTGGCAGTCACCGGGGGAACCGCGCGGCTGATCCTGCCGTCGATCAGTCTGGATCGTCCCTGGTTCAGGGTGAAGGGAGACCGGCTCTACTTCATTCAAGCCGATCAGGAAAGCGACGTGTGGATGACCGAGATCCAGGGTGAGCGCTGAGCCCTTGTGGCGCCTTCAGACTACGCCTGCATGACTCGACGCACCCGCTCCGGTTCCTCCCCCAGCCAGTCGGGATGAGTGGCCGTCGAGTCGAAAATCGAAGTGGTCTTGAACGGCTCGTACTCACCCTTCGATGCCGCCTCGACCGTCCGCTTTAGCAGCGCCTTCACCTGAGCCTCGCTCAACGGCCGGAAGCTCCGGACCGTCTCGATAGCCTGGTCCAGAATCCCCATGCTGTCGCACCCGGTGATGACCACCGAAGTCGGGAGGGTCAGGGCATACTGGAGACATTCGACCGCGGTCACCGTCCCGGACTTGAGAATGATTCCGTTGGCGATGGGTTTCATTCCCAATACCCCGATCTGCCGTTCGACCAGCACGGGAAGCACCAGCTGTCCAAAGCTCCGGTAGTGCGCGTCCATGACATTGAGCGGCATCTGGACGGTGTCGAAGCGGAAACCATGCTCGTCGGCGACGGCGAGCGTATAGAGATGGATGCGAGGGTCCTTGTGGCCGGTGAAGCCGACGTAGCGGATCTTG
>DASUVR010000393.1:0-3535 GCA_036378855.1 Gemmatimonadales bacterium
AGATGGTGGTGGATACGGATCAAGTCACACCAACCGGTGACAAGGCCGGGCCGCGAAGCTCTCCGCCCTCTCCGTCTTCTCCGCCTTCTCCGTCCTTTGAAGTCGATCTCCGGGGCATGACCGGCGACGAGGCCGAGACCGCCACCGTGGCTGCGGTGGACGCGGCGGTGCTGGCCGAGCAGCCCTATCTCAGAATCATCCACGGCATGGGGACTGGTGCGGTGCGGGAGCGGGTTCGCCGGGTGGTGTCGCGCGACCGGCGGATATCCCGCTACGGATTTGCCCCCCGCAACCAGGGCGGGACCGGAGTCACCATCGTCGAGTTCTCCGCGTGAGTATGATCCCCGAGGATACCATCGAGCAGGTGCGGGACAGCACCGACCTGGTTACGCTGATCGGAGAGTCGGTCTCGCTCAAACGGACCGGCGCCGATTACCGGGGTCCCTGTCCTTTCCACGGAGGCACCAACCGGAACTTCACCGTCATCCCCAAGAAAGGCCGTTATTACTGCTTCGTCTGCCACGAGTCAGGCGACGTCTTCTCCTGGTTCATGAAACGCATGGGGCTGGGCTATCCCGATGCGGTGCGGGAGGCGGCGAAACGAGTGGGCGTTAACATCCCGGACCGGCCCGACCGCGCCGGCCCCGATCCGAACGAAGCGCTGTACACCGCAGTCGCCGCGGCTCACGACTGGTTCACTCGGCAGCTGCTGGAGCTACCCGATGCCAGGATTGCCCGGGAGTACCTGGAGCGGCGGGACGTGCCTCTGGATACCGCGGCGTTACTGGGACTGGGTTTCGCGCCGCAAGGAAAAGCATTCCTCGACGCAATGCAGAAACTGGGGATCGTGAACTCCGTGCTGCTGGAAGCCGGCCTGGCGGCGCAGCGAGACGACGGTCAGGTGAGCGCCCGATTCCGGGGCCGGCTGCTCTTTCCCATTCACGATCTCCGTGGCCGGGTAGTCGGGTTCGGCGGACGACTCCTCACGGAGGGTGAGCCGAAGTACCTCAACTCCCCGGAGACGCCAATCTTTCACAAGGGAAAGCAGCTGTACAATCTGCACCAGGCCAAGGGACCGATCCGGAAAGAAGAGTCGGTGATTTTGGTCGAGGGGTACTTCGACGTGTTGCGGCTGATGCTCGCGGGCGTCGAACACGTGGTGGCACCCCTGGGCACAGCTCTTACGGCAGACCAGGCGGCCTTGCTCAATCGTTACGCTTCCAGCGCCACCCTGCTCTATGACAGCGATCAGGCGGGTCTCAAGGCTACCTTCCGGGCAGGTGACGAGCTGCTGCGTCATCAGGTGCGGGTCAGGGTGGCCACGCTCCCTCCCGGTGAAGACCCGGACACCCTGGTCAAGTCGGGAGGAGTGGATGCGCTGGACCAGGTCCTGCGTGACGCGGTCGACGTGTTCGAGCGCAAGATCCAGATTATGGAACGCAAAGGCTACTTCGACGGCTTCGAGCGTTTGCGGGACGCCGTCGATCGTCTGCTCCCAACCATTCGCGCGGCAGCAGATCCGATTACTCGAGAGCTGTATCTTTCATTGGCGTCGGAGCGAACCCGGATCAGCAAAGAGGTTCTGGAGCGAGAACTGGCCGAGTCCCGCAGCGGATATCAGCCGGTCGGAGGAGCATCGGCTCGCCCAGCGAGAGAACCGGCTCCCCCCGCGGCCCGCACCAGGACGGGTCCCGAGACCCAACTGTTGAAGGCGATGTTTGCCTCACCCGAGTGGATCGAGCGGGCCCGGACGGAGCTCAGTCCCACGCTGTTCCGGTCACCGCGGCTCAGGGAGGTGTTCGAGGCGTTGTTACGCTCCGAGGCGGGGGCAGCCCAGCTCCCCGAGTCGCTCTCCTCCGAGGTCCAGCCGGTGTGGGCCCGCCTGAAAGAGGCCTCGCTGAACCTCGCCGGCAGCGACCAGTCAGTCACCTTCGATCGAGCTTCTCAGATCCTTCGCGCCAGACCCGAGTATGAGAAGATCTCTTCTATCAGCGATCCCGGCGAGAAGCGGCGGCGCAGAGAAGAGCTCCAGCGGTTGTACCCCGAGGCAGACCGGTGGTACACCGTCATGCGCGGTGTCCGGGCTGCCAACCGTATGCGAGGCTCCTGAATGCACGCCGATCTCCTGAAGCTCCTCGAGCTGCAAGCCAAGGACGCAGTGCTCAGCGGCGCGGAGCAACGACTCGCTGATCTGAATCGGGACGCGGCGGCTCTCGATGAGGCGTTGCAGCGCGCCCGGATGAGCCTAGAGGCGGCGCAAAAGGCGTTGGCCGAGGGACGGCGGCGGCGGGACGAGATGGAAGCCAAGATCGAGAGCTATCGCCTGCTGCAGGACCGGCGGAAGCAGCGGCTGGAACAGGTCAAGAACTCCAAGGAGGCTACAGCTGTCATGGCGGAGCTCGACCTGGCCCGGTCGGTGATGGCCAAAGAGGAGAGCGACTGGGTTCGCACAGCCGACGGCGTGGTGCAGCTGGAGATCAGGGCTCAGGCCGAGGAGACCAACCTGCAGACGCTTGAATCATCCCAGGCTGAAGAGCGCGCCTTACTGGAGCAGCGCCGGGCATCGCTCGAGGCAGAACGGGCGGCGGCTCTCAGGGAGCGGGAAGCCAGTGCGGCCACCATCGACCGGCCGCTCCGCACCCGCTACGACCGCCTCCGCCGGAGTCGGGCCGGCGATGTGGTGGTGCCTCTGGTGGGAGGCGCCTGCGGCGGCTGTCATACCGCGGTTCCGCTCAACCGGCGCAGCCAGATCAAGGCGGGTTCGGTCATAGACGGATGCGAGGCCTGCGGCGCGATTCTGTACCCACCTGAGCCGAGTCGATCAGCGTGACTGCTTCCGGAACTGATACACTCCCTCGGGTGAGCGTCTTTCCTCCGCCGGTGCTGCGCTGGAGAATTGTGCCTCGGCCCGATCCAGCCCAGGTCCAGGCCCTCGCCACAGCACTCAAGCTCCCCGCGGCGCTGGCCGGACTGCTGGTCCAGCGCGGCTATGGCACCGAGGACGCGGCTCGTCGTTTTCTGCGTCCCGCCCTGTCCGAGCTCTCCGACCCGTGGCGGCTCGCGGGCATGGCAGAAGCAGTCGAGGCCATCGTCTCCACTATCCGGTCGGGCGGCCGCATTCTGGTGCATGGGGATTACGATGTCGATGGCCAGTGCGCCTCGACGCTGCTCACCCGCGCCTTGCGCGTTGCCGGCGCCGACGTGCTCCCGTTCCTGCCCCACCGCCTCCGAGACGGCTACGACTTCGGGCCTGCGGGTTTGGAGGCGGCCAGAGCTGCGGGGGCCACACTGGTGATCACCTGCGATTGCGGGATCACGGCGTATGACACCGTTCTTGCCGCACGCTCAGCCGGCATCGACGTCGTCGTGACCGATCACCATCTGCCGGGTGAGCAGCTGCCGCCGGCGCTCGCGGTCATCGATCCTCAGCGGGCAGACGACACTTCCGGCGCCAATCATCTCTGCGGCACGGGTATCGCCTTCAAGCTGGTCCAGGCGCTGGTGCCGGCGCTGGGGTTGCCGGCCAATCTGCCGT
>DASUVR010000394.1:0-6351 GCA_036378855.1 Gemmatimonadales bacterium
GATCCGCCGTGTACTACCTGAACCCGGACGGAACCCTGGCTTCCGCCCGGGGAAGCGATGCCGGCGACATGACGATCACGGTGCCTGCCGTGGGACAAACGGTACCGGTCAAGCAGGCCGGGAGCTACACCATCACTTCCCTGCGCCCGGCCAAGCGCTAGCTGCTCTCTTAGAATACCGAGTTGGGGTCCCGCCCCAGTTCCTGAACACTCCGAACCGGCCGATCCTCCGCGCTCGGCTCTTCAACAGCCTCGCTGCGCTGGCGCAGGCGCTCGATGCGATCCACGGTTCCAACCTTGATCCGGTTGAAGGTGCCGCCGAGCTTGCGGCGGGTAGTAGTGCCGCTCTCGGGCGTGAGCAAGGCGGTGATCCCGGCGCCGACGAGCAGTCCGGCAAGGGCGAACACCCGCTTCTCTCGCCGCGACTGATCTCGTCTGCGGCGGATTTCACGCTGCACTTGCGCGAGGCTGCCTGCCGCCTCGCCACCGAAACTCCTCAGGCCCCGGGCGACCCGCCGCCGTGTTTGTGCACCCTCATCCGGGGCCAGCAGAATTGCGGCGCCGGCGCCGAATGCCGCGGCAATTACCGCCAACGCCACGAAACCGCCCCGCCCGCCCTCGGCACCTCCAGCACCAGAGCCGCCACCATTCAGCGGCTGCAAGTTGAAATCTGCGTTGTCTGACATGTTCGTCTCCTAGTCGACCAGTCGGAGTGGCATTACCAGGGCGAGATAGCTGGCCGGATCATCCCAGCCCACGGGCTCACAGGTGGCAGCCCGCTCCGGAGCCTTGAAAGTCATCCGGACTTCATCGGTGGGAATGTATTTGAGGATCTCGAGCAGATACGCGGCATTGAAGCCGATCTCCAGCGGGTCGCCCTCGTAGCTGACGTTGAGCTCCTCCTGAGCCTCGCCCAGGTCGGGGGTCTGGACCGACAACTTGCACGATCCATTGGCAAACCCCATCCGGATCCGGTGGGTCTGGTCACTGGCGACAATGCTCATCCGCCGAAGCGCTGAGGTGAGCGCCGACTTGTCAGCCGTTGCCACCTTGTCGTTTTCCCGGGGGATGACCTGCTCGTAATTGGGATAAGGTCCCTCGATAAGCCGAGTGAAAATCTGGGTAGAGCTCGAGCGGAAAGCGAGGTGGTTCTCACTCCGGGCGATCTCGATGATCTCCTCGGTGCCGAATAGCCGGCGAATCTGCTCCAGCGCCTTGGGTGGAACGATCAGGTCAGCCTGGGAAGCGCCCTGCCGCTCCGGCGTGGGCACGTCCATGCGGGCCAGACGATGTCCGTTGGTTGCCACCATGCGCATCCGCTCGGGCCGGAGCTCCCAGAGCACGCCATTGAGAATCGGCCGGCTCTCTTCAGTGCTGGCGGCAAAGGCAACGTGGGTAATCAGCTTCTGCAGCTCGCTGGAGGAGATTCTCCACCCACCATCGAATTTGACAGTGGGGAACGCCGGGAATTCCTCCCTGGGTAAGCCGAGCAGACGAAAGCGGCTGCGACCACATTCGATGGTGACCCGCTGCTCGCCGGAGGCGGTGAGCCGTATAGCCGCGCTGGGGAGCTCCCGCACGATCTCCACCAGCTTGCGCGCCGGCAGGGTGATTGCGCCGTCCTGATCGATGGAGGCGGGCACTGTGGTGCTGACCGAGATGTCGAGGTCTGTTCCCGAGAGACGGATACCGTCTTTGGTAGCCTCGAGCAGAATGTTCGACAGGATCGGCAGAGTCGTCTTGGCAGGAACGCTGGCAGCTACCGCCACGAGTCCTTCCTGCAGCTGCTCCCGCGTGATCGTGAGCTTCATGCCTCTCCTCGGAACGCTATGAACAGATACTACTCTTCCATTTAAAATACTTAGTAGCCGTAGTAGAGGCTCTGGAAATGTGGAGCACTGATTTAAGCAAACCGGTCACTCGCACTTAGACCCTTCAGACCGTGTCGACACCGTGTGGGACATGGGGACTGTCACTCGCCCTTTCCGCCTCTGTCCACGCCTTTCCAGATTCGCCCACACGGTGCTGGATAGACGGGGATTATTCTGCGGACAACTCCTGGCGCGCGTGCTCCACTCGCTCACGAAAGCCACGGTCGCGCGACATCTGCCGGCTGACCTTGTCCACGCTATGAATCACCGTCGAGTGGTCTCGTCCGCCGAAGGCCTGGCCGATCTCGACCAGCTGCATCTCCAGCAGCTCCCGCGCGAGATACATCGCGATCTGACGAGGTACGGTCAGGGTTTTGATGCGAGCCTTGGAGCGGAGGCCCTCGGGCGTAACGCCCCAGCGACGGGCCACCACCTCCTGGACCTTATTAATGGACGGCATGGCGCGGGGCGGCGCCAGGCCATCCTCCCCCGGGCGGATCTTGTCTGAGAGCGCCTCCCGGGCAAGCTCGATCGAGACCTCCTTGTGCTTCAAGGAAGCGAACAGCAACAGCTTGATGATGCAGCCCTCGAGCTCCCGGACGTTGGATCGCACGTGCTCGGCAATGAAGCGAAGCACGTCGTCGGGGATGGTCAGCTCCAGATGGTCCTGCTCCTGCTTCTTTCTCAGGATGGCAATCCGGTGCTCCAGGTCGGGTTGGCCGATATCGGCCACCATGCCCCACTCGAAGCGGCTCACCAGCCGGGCCTCGAGCCCGGGCAGCTCCTTGGGGGGCCGGTCTGAGGTCAGGACGATCTGCTTGTTGCCCTCGTAGAGCGCGTTGAAGGTGTGAAAGAACTCCTCCTGGGTCATTTCCTTGCCTTCGAGGAAATGCACGTCATCCACTAGGAACAGATCCACATCGGTCCGGTACCGCCGGCGAAACTCGGGCATGGTCCGGCTGTGGATGCTCTCGATGACCTCATTGATGAACTGCTCGGCGCCCACGTAGAGCACCCGAGTCTCGGGGTGCCGCTCGATAACGGTATGGGCGATCGCCTGCATCAGGTGGGTCTTGCCCAGACCGGTGGCGCCATAGATGAAGAGCGGATTGTATGTCTTCCCCGGCGACTCGGCTGCAGCGTGAGCGGCGGCCGCCGCCAACTCGTTCGACTTACCGATGACAAAGGTGTCGAAGGTATACCGCTCGTTCAGCGGCTGCGTGCTGGGATTGACCGGGACATGTGCGGCTGCCGGAGATGAGGGCGCCACGAAAAAATCCATCTGCGGCCGCTTTTGGCGGTCTTCGTTGACCCGAAAGACAACCGAGGTGGGTTGGCCCAGGAGCGGCTCAGCCAGGCGAGAGAGCATGGGAGCGTGCTTGGTCTCGTTCCACTCCACGGCAAACTGGTCGGGCGCCCCGATGATCAGACGGCCCTCGTCGAGGGCTATGGCCTCGGTGGGCTCGAGCCACGTGCGAATCGTGTGGTCGGGAAGTTCGCGATGCGCTTCGTCGAGAATGCGCTTCCAGGCGTCTTTGGCGGACAGCTGCATCGGTACTCGAAAACGGAGGGAATTTTTTCCAGGGCGAGAGATGTTACGGGTGAGGTATAAAAATGTCAATCGGGACTTGACAAGAGAAATCGGAGAAGATGGAACGAACTCAAATCGGGAAGAATCGCGAACATTTCTTTCCACCATTCTCCACTTCTTCAACGTTGTCCACCTCGCGAAATTTTCTGCCGGGCTCTCCAGCACCGTTCATTTTGCGTCTTCCTCTTGGCCCTTTTACTTGACCCCATCGCACACCCCCCGCTAAGTTCCACGGCTCATTTTGGAGGAACACTCGGATGAAGCCGTCGTATCGGCCGCGAAACAAGCGCCGCATCAACAAGCATGGATTTCGCGCCCGGATGGCCACCCGGTGGGGCCGCGCCGTTTTGTCCCGCCGCAGGAAGAAGGGCCGCAAGCGGCTCACCGTCTCGCTGCCATCGAAGCACGGGGGCTCCTGACGCCATCGGCGCGCATGCCGCGGGCCAGCCGGCTCGCGCGCGCGTCCGATATCCGCCGCTGCCTCACCTACGGCCGACGTCGCCGCCTCGAGCACCTGGATATGATCTGGATCGACAATTCAACGGGCCAGCCGCGGGTGGGACTCATTGTCCCGAAGTTCCAGTCCTCCGCGGTGGCCCGCAACCGTTTACGGCGCCGGCTGCGGGAGATCTGGCGGCGGGACATTCAGGAACACCATCGCACGGGCGATCTGGTGATCCGGGCCCGGCGGGAGGCCTACCAGGCCGGCTTCGACGAGCTTCGCTCGCAGTTGCTGGCGTGGCGCAACGCCATGCCCGTTTCCGGATGACCGATGGTGCAGCTACCGCTGATTCCCCGGCGCGCGGCCGCGGCGCTGATTCGCGGCTACCAGCTGTTTCTCTCTCCGGTGCTGCCTCCGAGCTGCCGGTTTACTCCCTCGTGTTCCCAGTACGCACTGGAGGCGGTCACCCGTCACGGTGCTCTCCGCGGGAGCTGGCTCGCCGCTCGGCGGCTGGCCCGCTGCCATCCGTTTCATCCGGGTGGCTTCGATCCCGTTCCCTGATCCGGTGACCTGATCCATGGACCGCCGTACCATCGGGGCGATACTGCTGATGATGGCCATCGCGGTGGCGCCGGCTCTTTTCTTGAAGAAGCCGGCGCGTAACGCGGCAGCGGGACAGCGAGGCAGCGGGGTAGATACCACCCTGGTTGCGGACAGTACCAAGGCTTTGCCGACCAGCCCGGCCCAGGACACTCTGCCACGACAAGACAGCTCCCGCGTGGGCCGCACCCCAGCTCCGGCTGGCGGAGCCGGTGCCGTATCGGATGAGGATACCGTCCTGGTTACCTCTCCGCTCTACCGCTACGGCGTGAGCACTCGAGGGGCGCGTTTGATTCAAGCGACCCTCCCTCGTTATCGGTCCATGGCCGCCAGCGACAGCGGGCGCCCGGCTCAAATCCTGCCCCATGACAGCCACTTCCTCGGCCTGAGCCTGATCGTGGGGCGCGATACCATCCCGCTGGATGATTGGCCCTTTACCGCCTCGGCCGAGAGCCTCGCGGTCAGGGGACCGACGCCGCTGCGTCTCAGATCCTCTCGCAACGGTATCGATCTGGAACTGACCTATCTCTTCCATCCAGACGACTATCGGATCGATGTCAGCGGCCACGCCACCGGGGTGGGCCCCAATGGCGGGCTGCTGCTGATCGGCCTGGGCCCCACGCTCTCGAATACCGAGGCCGATTCCAACGAGAACCACCGGGCACTGGCGCTGGTCACCAAGCACAACGATACCGAGCGGCTGGATTTCGGAGGGCTCAAGCCGGGGGAGCCGAAGACCGTCAGCGGGCCACTGGAGTGGGCCGCGGTGAAGTCGAAGTACTTCGTCACTGGCGTGCTGGCCTACGATACCACAGGCGGGAGCATCAGCGGGGTTACCGCGACAGCGGCTCCAGCCACAGGCAAGCGCCCCACTCGAGCGGCGGTGCGGCTCAGCCTTCCGCTTCCGCCCAGCGGGAACTTCAGCTACAGCGTGTATGCCGGTCCCATGGAGTCCGATCGCCTGGGCCGGATGGGTCATGGCTTTGACGACGTCAACCCGTACGGCTGGCCGGGGTTCCGCACCGTCATCCGGCCCGTTGCCGCCGGGGTGCGCTGGCTTCTGGTCTGGATGCACGAGCACCTGCACCTGGCCTATGGCCTGGTGCTGATCTTCTTCGGAATACTGGTGCGTTTGCTGCTCTGGCCGCTCAACCAGAAGGCCATGCGGGCCAACATGCAGCTCCAGGCTGTGCAGCCGCTGATGAAGGAGATCCAGGAGAAGTACAAAAACGACCCGCAGAAGGTCCAGCAGGAGATGTTCAAGCTGTACAAGGAATACGGCGTGAACCCGCTGGGTGGGTGCTGGCCAATGCTGCTTCCGATGCCGGTGCTGTTCGCCCTGTTTTTCGTGTTTCAGAACACGATCGAGCTTCGGGGGGCATCCTTCCTCTGGTTGCCGGACCTCTCCCGGCCCGATCCGCTCTATATCATCCCTGTGGTGATGGGGCTTTCAATGTTTGGCCTGAGCAAGGTGGGCCAGATCGGGATGGAGCCGAATCCGCAGATGAAGATGATGCTCTACGTCATGCCCGCAATGATGACCTTCCTCTTTCTTAACTTCGCTTCCGGGTTGAACCTCTATTACGCGGTGAGCAATATCGCGAGCATCCCTCAGCAGTGGATGCTGGCACGCGAACGGCAGAAGCGGACGGCGAGGAGCATCGTCGAGGTGAAGACCCGAACCCCCGAGCCCAGTCCCAAGCGAGCCAAACGCAAGGCCTGACCGAGGGCTGCTGCCATGCTCTCGGACCCCATTGCCGCACTCGCCACTCCACCCGGCCGCTCCGCGCTCGCTGTCGTTCGCCTGAGCGGGACCGGAGCGTTCTCGCTGGCCCATCGAATTATCCG
>DASUVR010000395.1:0-4541 GCA_036378855.1 Gemmatimonadales bacterium
GCTGCGTGTCCAGGCTCTTCGCCTCCTCGACCGTGATGACGCCTTCCTTGCCGACCTTGCTCATCGCCTCGGCGATGATTCCGCCGATGGTGGGATCGTTGTTGGCCGAGATGGTGCCGACCTGAGCGATCTCCTTCTTGCCCGCAGAGGGAACCGACAGGGTCTTCAGCTGTTCGACCACGGCCTCCACGGCCCGATCGATACCCCGCTTCAGCTCCATTGGATTGGCGCCGGCGGTCACATTCTTGAGCCCTTCGCGGAAAATGGCCTGCGCCAGCACGGTGGCGGTGGTAGTGCCGTCGCCGGCGAGATCGGACGTCTTGGTGGCGACCTCCTTCACCATCTGCGCGCCCATATTCTCGATCGGGTCGCTGAGCTCGACTTCCTTGGCCACCGTGACGCCGTCCTTGGTGACTGTCGGGGAGCCGAACTTCTTGTCGATAACGACGTTTCTGCCCTTGGGACCGAGGGTGACCTTCACCGCCTCGGCCAGCTGGTCCACGCCCCTCTTGAGCTTGGAGCGGGCATCGGTGTCGAATTGAAGCTCTTTTGCTGCCATGTCTTTTCTCCTGAAAGGATTCGGGAGGCACGCGCCGCCCGTGTCGGTTTAGCTGATCTTGGCCAGAACGTCGGATGCCTTGATGATGATCACTTCCTCATCGCCCAGCTGAAACGGGGTACCGCTGTACTTCCCGTAGATCACGCTGTCGCCGACCTTGAGATCGACCGGTACCCGCTGCCCCTTCTCCATCCGGCCCGGGCCGACGGCGATCACTTCACCCTGGGTCGGCTTTTCCTTGGCAGTGTCCGGGATGTACAGACCCCCGCGCATGGTCTCCGCCTCATCGGATGGCATGATCACGACGCGATCCTCCAGGGGCTGCAGCTTGAGGTTGGGCTTGGCTTTGGTAGCAGTTGCCATCGGTACGACCTCCACTACTGGTTGGGTTGAGCGGCGTAAGCCGCTGGTGTAATAGGGGTTGGCACTCTTGATGTGGGAGTGCTAAGACCCGGAAGATAAGAGCAAAGCTCTTGCTGTCAAGCCGCTTGTCTCGCGCCCAGTCTAGGCAATCGGGGTGCCTCGGAAACGCGTCAGGTTGGCAGGTTTTTATCCGGTGGTGATAACGCCAAGGCAGGCAGACTGCCGCTACGGTAGTGGTGTTCGTCCTCCTGGCTCAGTGGCTTCCCTGCGGGATCACCCGCCGAACGCCCACCCAGCGCCGGTACCACCAGCGTCCATAGGGATCCTCCGCACTCAACGTGCTGACCTGAACGCCCTTGGTTGCACTGTGAATGAACCGGCTTTGTCCAACGTAGAGTCCCACGTGCGTGACCGGTCCGCCGCGATTGGAAAACGTGAGCAGGTCTCCCGGGCGTAATCGTTCGAGCTTTCGGTCCACCTTGGTGCCCTGCCGGGCTTGATCCGTGCTCCGCCGCGGAAGCACGATCCCATGCTTGGCGTAGGCATACTGGATCAGGCCCGAGCAGTCGAAACCCTCGCCATGCTCCCCGGTTCCACCGTATTCGTAAGGCCGGCCCATCGCTTCAGTGGCGGTAGCGATCACGGAATCGGCGAGAGTGAGTGGCGCGGTTTGGGAATCCTCCGCCACCAGCGGCGGCGGCTCATGCGGGACGGAAGACGGGGTCGCCGAGGTCGGGTGCGGTGGCGGAGAGGAAGCGCTCGGGCCTCCCAGGTGAATCGCCATGCCGATCGCCAGCTCCACACCGCTGGTGCCAGTCAACGAGAGCCCTCGCCAGCGGCCCTCCGCGGCCACCGAGAGGACCGAAAGGGGAAACAGGTCGTATCCTCCACCCAGCGACCAGGAGCCCCAGGGGTCGGAGAAGTCATTGGAGGTCTCTGAGCCCATCCCCCCACTCAGCCCTCCAACCAGATAGGGGCCGCCCTCTCGCTTCCTGAACGCAGTGAGATCGGCACCGATCCCGGCCAGTCGTCCCACGTCACCCTGGAGCCGTCTTGTCAGATCCCCGTGCAGCTGCATTCCAACGACCCCAGCCAGAGGCCGGCTGAGTCCGAGTCGGTAGGTCACCCACTCGGTGGAATCCCAGAAATGGCCGACTCGTATCTCTGCCGCCTGCGCCTGCACCGAAGAGCTCCAGGCGAAGAGCCCGCAGACCACTGTCAGGGCAAGCTGCGAATTCGTTAAGGGCCTCATGGTCTGCGGCGACCCTCCGCGTCCCGCACTGGCCGGCCGGTTCGCAGGTCCACCCGGTATGCAGTGACCGGTCGGCAATTGGTCCACAGCATGGCACGCATTGTCGAGTCGTCAATCACCGTGGGAGCTTCTCCGGTATAGAGGAGCGGGACGGGAAGCCGGCCGCCTTGACGCCGGATCTCCAGCCCCCGCTCAACACAGGATTCGCCTTGCTTGGACCGGGCCGGCCGGGACAGCGTGAACCAGATCTCGACCCCGGAGCGGGTAGATGTTGCCAGAGAGTCTGCCGGCTCCGCGGCCTCGCCTGCGCTGGTTTTGGTTTGAGCTCGGTCGGTTGGGCCGCACGCCAAAAGCAAGGCAAAACTCCAGAGCAACCCTTTGCCGTACTTTTGCCGGATCATGGGGGCTAAGCGGGCGGAGACGGCTCGGGCTCGGAGATCTCCTGGGGCACCTCAGGCACTACCGAAAATTCCGTGGTGTCCGGAGTGCCGTCCGGGGTGACCGCCAGAACCTCGCGAACCTCAGGAGACCGGCGCAAATAATGAAGCCAGGCGATCAGCGCCGCGAACCCGGCTAGTCCTCCGCACACGGCGGTCACTGCCAGCCCCCGCACTGGATCGTCCAGATTCATCGCAAGGAGCGCGCCCGCGACTGCACCAAAAAACGAAGCTGCCCACGCCAGGAATGGGGTGAGCAGCCAGCCGAAGATGCGAAAGAAAAGTCGGACCCAGCGCATCGGGTCAGGTGCGGCGCTTCCCGATACCAGAAATCAGCGTGGCCAGCACGAGTCCGGGAAGAAACGCCACCCCGAAAGTCCCCAGACCCCAGTGCGCCCCGGGAAATCCCAGAGCGGTTGCGGCAGCTCCGATCAGCACCGCCAGAACCAGCGCGGTAATGAGTCCCTGCCCTGCCGATGGATGTCCGTTGCGATTGGTCTGGTTAGCCAGGAGCCACGCCCCCATCCAGGGGATGAACGTTCCCACCATCCACCAGACGGGATGGTACCACCAGTTGCTCCCACCGCCGATTTCATACCAGCGATTGGTGTAGGTCCCGATATTCTGCAGCAGCATGACATCCACCAGGAGAAATACGGCGGTCGCGCCCAGTCCGATACCGGCCGCGCCGGCAATTCCCTCGATGGTGCGAGGCCGGGTCCACAGGCCTGGAAGCATGCTTACGGCCGCTACCCCGACGATGAGGATGATGCCACAGATGATGGTCTCCACCACCCCGTCCAGCAGGCGTGAGGCCAGGGAGAACAACAGTACGGCAATGCCCTCGAGCAGGCCGAGCTTGACCGAGCCGGCCACGATGGCGGGAACCCCGGTGAGGTCGTAATCCCGGTTCAGCTCTGCCGTCGAAGTCATGCCCTCTCCGTATTCAGTCGGGGAAGCTCAAGTATACCGGAACGGCTGGGGAGCGGCCAAGGCCTCAGGCGGCCCACGCAAGCGCTACGGCGACATCGGTCACCGCCCAGGCGAGCAGCGCCTGGTACATACCACGCTGGTGCTCCCGAGTGGACATGCGGCTTTCCCGGCGGAGCCAGGGCAGCAGCACGAGCATCCAGGCCAATGCCGCCAGCGCAAGCACGCCCCAGCGCCAGCTCTCGTCCTGAGACCACCCGCTTCGTCGTGCCGCGGCTCCAAAAACAACGAAGGCGACGACGGCAGCAGCCTGGGCCACGATCAGACTCTTTCGGCGCCCCAGGGAGAGCGCCAGGGTACGATCACCTCGGCGGGTATCCTCCTCGAATTGATAGATCTGGGTCAGCGGATAGAGCGCGGCGAACAGCGGGCAGAAGGCAAGCAGAATCAATGTTCCCGCCGTCCCCAGAGGCAAACCTGTAGCCGCCCATCCGGCGTACGGCGTCAGGCTGCCGAACCCCCACATGTTGATGAGCCAGTCGGCTCCGGGCACGGCTTTCAGTCGGAACGGCGGAGCGGAATACAACACGGAGAGCAACACGCAGATCCCATAGGCTAGCAGGTACCCCCGCGGAAGTCGAAGAGCTCCGATCATCCCGACCAGCATCAGCCCGAGACCAAACCATGCCAGCCCGCGTGGAGGTGGCGGGGGCTGCCGCAGGTAGGCCACGTCGCCCTCGTCCCGGTCGAAAGCACTGTTGAACGCGAGGGTGCCACCATTCAGACAGATCACCCATAGCGCGATCCCCAGGATGCCACTCCCCAGCCGTTCGCTTCTGAATGCGTTGGGAACCCCCACCGCGAGCAAATAGCCCAGCGTCGTGTGCGCCGCGACGATGGGCCACTCCGCCGGGCGGGTATGCAGCAGATAGTCGAGCCGGCTTCCCAGCAGCCGGTATCCTGCCTGTCTCGGCCGGCTCACCACTCCAGACCGAGGTGT
>DASUVR010000396.1:0-4263 GCA_036378855.1 Gemmatimonadales bacterium
GAGTAACCCGCTGAGCCGCTCGTACTGGGGACGGGTCAGCCTTCGCTTTTGCAGTCGATCGCTCAGCAGGCGGTTGGCCGCCTTGAGTCCCTTCCCCACCCGAGTCAGATCGGAATCCTTGAGCCGGGTGTCGACCTCGACATTCAGCACGGCGGTTCCGGCGATTCCCGATCCCATGAACCCCGAGCCGATGATGCCCAGTCGCCGGATCTGTCTCGGCGTGGCGGAGCCGGGAGGAACCCCGTCGTCCTTCTTGAGCGCGGTGGTCGCGAAGAAGATCTGCACCAGCTTGCGCGACACATCCCCCACCGCGAGCTCACCAAAGGCGCGATGCTCCTCGGCCAGTCCCGCAGTGACTCCCTGCTCCAGGCTCACCCGAACCACTTCCAGGGCGGCGAGCGGTGCCGGGTAGTGTCCGCCGGTCCGCTTGAGCACCTGCTTGCGGGCGCCCCGATAGACCAGGCGGCGTCCCACTCCCGTCCGGTCCAGCAGCAACCCGGCGGCTCCGCCCTTGGGCTTTCGCTGCGGAAGTCCCTCGCGGGCCAGGCGGTCGGCGGCCAATACCGCCACCCGTCGGAGAATGCTGGGCGGGACCAGCTCATCTACCAGACCGAGTCGGAGCGCCTTGGCGGCGCGCTCGCTCTTGCCCGTCAGAATCATGTCCAGTGCCGCGCGCACTCCGATGAGACGGGGCAAACGTTGGCAACCGCCGGCACCCGGGATCAGGCCGAGCTGCACCTCGGGCAGGCCGAGCTGGGTCTTGGGATGGTCAGTGGCAATGCGATAGTGGCAGGCCAGAGCGAATTCGAGCCCGCCGCCGAGGCAGGCACCGTGGATGGCGGCAACGATCGGTTTGTGGGAGGTCTCCACCCGGCTCACCGTCTCCTGCCCCTCGAAGCTCAACCGCTCAGCCGCGTCCTGACTGGTGAGGGCGGTGAACTCGTCGATATCTGCACCGGCGATGAAGTTGTCGGGCTTTCCCGAGATCAGAACCACAGCGCGGGTGCTGGTATCATCGCGGAGCCGAATCAGCAGGGCCTCGATCTCGACCCTGACCGCCGCGGTGAGCTTGTTGACCGGCTCGCCCGGCAAGTCGAAGGTGATGACGGCAATGCCGTTTTCGTTCTGGGTAGTGAAGGCGGACATATTAGTAGTCGCGAGTCACCGAGTCGCCAGTCACGAGCCACCGGTCGGGGGCGCAAAGCGACTCCTCATCCCGAGCGCAGCGAGGGATCTGCCCGGTGCCTGCTGGAAGCCCGTGGCGCGGCGGATCCTGCGAACTCGCGACCCGTGACTCGTGACTCATCGTCTCTCCAACACCATCGCATACCCCATCCCGCCTTGAGCGCAGATCGAGATCAGTCCGAACTGCACATCGCGCCGGCGCATCTCATTGGCCAGGGTGGTGACCAGCCGGGCACCGGTTGCGCCGAAGGGATGCCCGATCGCAATGGAGCCGCCGGACACGTTGGTCCGCTCCCAGTCCACTTCACCCACAGGCCCCGACAGCCCCAGCCGATCGGCCCACGCCTGGGACCCCCAGGCCTGAACGTTGGAGAGGACCTGGGCGGCAAAGGCCTCGTGAATCTCGACCAGCCCGAGATCCTTCCAGCTGAGTCCGGCCCGCTCCAGTGCCTTGGGGACGGCGTACACCGGGCCCATGAGCAGCTGCCAGCCGGGATCTACCGCCGCAACTGCATAGCTGCGGATGAACGCCAACGGCTCGTGGCCCAGCGCTCGTGCGGTGTCCTCACCCATCAGGAGAACGGCCGCGGCGCCGTCGGTCAGCGGCGACGAGTTGCCGGCGGTGACGCTGCCGTATTTCCGGTCGAACACCGGCTTGAGCTTGGCCAGCGCCTCCAGCGACGTGTCCGCCCGGATGCCGTTGTCCTCTCGAGTGACTTGATCCATTTCCTTGCCGGAAAACCAGGGCGCAATCTCCGCGGGGAGTCGGCCGTCGGCAGTAGCAGCGCTCGCCCGTTGATGGCTCATGTAGGCGATCCGATCCTGCTCCTCCCGGCTGATCCCGTTTTCCTTGGCCATCTTCTCCGCCGACTGCCCCATGGTCTCGCCGGTAGAAGGCTCCGCGATTGCCGGTGTCACCGGAATCAGGTCACGTGGGCGCATCTGTCCCACCGAGGCCAACCTGCCGCCCAGGCTCTTGGCCTTGCTCGCGTCGACCAGCATCCGGCTGAACCGGCGGGAATGGAGAATCGGCAAATCCGACAGCGACTCCACACCGCCGGCCAGCACCACGTCGGCGTGTCCCAGGTGGATCTGGTCGGCCGCGTTGTTGATGGCCTGAGCCGCCGAGGCGCAGGCGCGATTGATGGTATAGGCCGGAATGCTGGGGGGTAACTGGGGCAGGAGGCTGACTTCGCGAGCCACGTTCGGCGTGAGGACAGAGGGGACGACCTGGCTGAACACCACCTCGTCCACTTCACGACCATCCACCTCGCTACGATAGAGCAGCTCCCGCGCGGCATGGCGAGCCAGGGCGACGGCGCTCACGTCCCGGAAAAGGGTGCCGCTCTTGGCGAATGGAGTTCGGATGCCCGCGACAACCGCAACTCGCCGGCCGCCGTTGGTTTCAGCCATGTTGTCCCTTTACCTTTTCATTGCGACCACGCTCGCTACCGCGCGCCAATGCTCGGAATCGACGGTTTCCAGGGCTTCACGCCCGTACAGAACCGTAAGTGGGGCTACCAAGCGGGCCAGCTCACCCGGGCGCAGCAGATGCGCGCTCGAGGTCGGGCCCCAGCCCGCCTCACGTTGCGCCTCGAGAAATGTTTCCATGATGAGCAGGCCGCCGGGCGCGACCAGCTGGAGAATTCGCGGCATGTTGGCCCGGTCAAGATAATTGAATACCAGAACTGCATCAAAAAAACCGAGCGCCGGCCATTCGCCCTCGAGATCCAGCTCCAGCCACTGCGCAGTCAATCCCGCGGCGGCCGCCTGGCGATTCGCCAGTGCCAGCGCAACCGGGTCCCGATCGATCCCCATTACCTGGCAGCCCAGCTCAGCGGCAGCAATACTGTGCCGCCCATCCCCACAGGCCAGGTCAACCACGCGACCACCACGAGGTATGCGGTGAGCATGCCAGATAAACCAGGTACTTGGTCGCATTCGCGGCGATCCGTGGAGCGCGCCTCGCTGGAGCAGTTGTCGGCTCACCCGGCGGATCTCCTGGTTATAGGTGGTGGCATCAACGGGGCGGGAATAGCTCGAGACGCGGCGATGCGGGGACTGCGAACCATACTGGTCGAGCAGAACGATCTCGGATCGGGAACCAGCTCACGCTCGAGCCGCCTGATTCATGGTGGATTGCGCTATCTGGAACAGGGTGAATTCGGATTGGTGCTGGAGGCAAACCGGGAGCGCCGGATCCTCCGGCGCATTGCACCGCACCTGGTTTGGCCCCTGCCCTTTGTGTTTCCGGTCCACGAGGGCGATCGGATTTCCCGCTGGCAGCTCGCGGCCGGTATGCTGCTCTATGATATCCTGGCACTGTTTCGGAATGTGCGGCCGCATCGGTTGCTGGGCAAGCGCGGCATGCTCGAGGCCGAGCCGATGCTGCGCGACCGCGGCTTGCTGGGCGGCGCCCGTTACTACGATGCCCAGTGCGACGATGCACGGCTGGTGATCGCCACGGCCCGCTCGGCCGCTCACCACGGGGCGCTGGTGGCCAACTATATGGCGGTCACTGGACTGGACCGAACCGCTGGAAGAGTGGTCGGCGCCCAGCTGGAAGACCGGCTGACGGGAGAGCGCGGGGTGATCCGGGCGAGCGTGGTCATCAATGCCACCGGCCCCTGGGCCGATCGGGTGCGCCGGCTGGAGGATGTGGGCGCGGAGCCGCTGCTGCAGCCGACCAAGGGCGTTCACGTTGTGGTCGCCCGCTCCCGGCTCGACCACCGGGAAGCCATCGCCTTTACCAGTCCCATCGACGGACGGGTGATGTTCGTGCTTCCCTGGGGCGACCTGTCCTACATCGGCACCACCGACAGCGACACCGACGAGCCACCCGACCAGCTCAGCGTGACCGACGACGACATCGTCTATCTGCTGCGCTCAGCCAATGCGCGTTTTCCCAGCGCCCGGCTCAGCGTGGAAGACGTCCGGGCGACCTGGGCAGGGTTGCGGCCTCTCCTGGCCGACCAGGGCCGATCGGCGTCGAATCGCTCCCGGGAGCATGCCCTGGTTCAGGGCTCGGGCGGAATGCTGACCGTGGTGGGCGGCAAACTCACGACCTACCGCGCCATG
>DASUVR010000397.1:0-9919 GCA_036378855.1 Gemmatimonadales bacterium
CCTGCGGCGTACTCGATCCGCGCGCCCAATCGGGTGTCCCCATGGCTCTGCCGGAAAGTCTCGAATGGGCGCATGGTTTGAGCCTGAGCCAGGCTGGCCCAGAGCATCATGGGCAGCGCTGCTGTGCTCAGCCGCATTCTAAAGTCCACGCGAGGGTGTCCGGGTTCCCGGCTTACGGCCGGCTGGCACCCCGAATTGCGGCGTAGCCCAGAGGTACTCGTCGGTGAGGGCTTCTGGCGGCAGCAGTCTTCCGGCGAAATTCTCCTTGATGCCGGCTCGGCTGAGCAGTGCCGCTCCGAATCCAGCGGTGCCCAGGAGCCAGCTGGCGAAGAAGGCGGCGCCCCACACGATGGTTCCCGCTACCGGCACCCACCCGAACAGAGCCCAGGCTACCCACAGACTGCTCAGGGCAAGCAGTCCAACCAGCAGATAGCGGTAGCTGTTGGGAGAACCAACCAGAGTCCCCAGAGCCATCCGCCGCCGGGTATAGGTCTCGCCCATCGCATGCGCGACTGCCAGATACCCGCCAACCACTCCAATCACCACCAGCAGGGCGAACACGGCCACCGCAAAGGGCAGCAGCAGAATGCCGGCCACGCTGAGAATCAGCCCAACCACGAGCATGCCGAAGGTGGGGAGCAACAGAATCTGGCCGAGAAGGCCGGTAACGAAGGCGCGACCAAAGGAATGCGAGACGGTGTCGGAAACGATCTCCAGATTCTGTCGCCCGAAGAGCACCAAGCCGAATCCCAGCAGCGTCAAGGACAGGAAGACACCGAGTACGCCGGCAGTCCGGCGCAGAACGCTCTGCCATGCGCTCACTGGCTCAGGCTGGGGTCGTGAGGCGGGCGACAAGAGGGTAGTGGA
Source organism: Gemmatimonadales bacterium (assembly GCA_036378855.1). GTDB lineage: Bacteria > Gemmatimonadota > Gemmatimonadetes > Gemmatimonadales > GWC2-71-9 > CAVVWJ01. Next base: position 868 of record DASUVR010000397.1, read on the forward strand.
CCGGAGGGTCCGGACCTCACCGCCAATTTCGCCGCCCTCATCTCGAACTCGTCCTCCCAGTGTCAGCACATCGCCACCCACCACGCCGCCCGGGTGAACTACGACATCCCCTCTGACCGTCACCAGATTGCCGTTCAAATGCCCGTAGATATCGGCGTTTCCTTCCAACACCAGAAGGTGGCCGTTTCGGGTTTCGGTTGAGCCCAGGCTGAAGTCCCCCCGACGGGCTGTCCCGCCGGGAATGGTGATCCTGAGCTCACCGCTCGACTGATGCAGTGCAGAACTGAGCCGATCTTCGATCAGTGTTGGTTGACTGAGATGGCTGAGATCCACCGTGGTTCCACCGGTGGCGATTTCCTGAGGGGGGACCCGCGCCTGAGCCTGATACAGGTGCTCGGGCCTGGTGAATCCGGTGATCAGGCCGCGCACGTGATCGACCAGGTCGGCCGCACGACTGGTGATCCTATCCACCGGTATTTCGGCGCGGAGCTGCTGACCTCCGGTAACGCTGAGTAGCGCGAGGATCCCGAGGAAGCGCTTAGAGGCCGGCATGGGCCACCTGCCGAGTCGGGGCGGCCAGGAGGCGACGCAACGCGATCAACCCGCTCAGGTAGGCGAACGAACCCAGGGCCGAGAACAGGGCCAACCTTCCCGGATTGTCGGCCAGCGATTTGAGTCCGCCATACCAGGGTTGCTCCAGCAGATTGGACGCCAGACCCTGGATCCCGAGCCATATCGCTTGTCCCCCCTGGGCAAAGAGCCACGAGCCCAGAGCGGCCAGCGTTTCCTGATGGCCCAGCGACCACACCACGCTCCCGACCATAGAGCCCAGCAAGACCAGGGCAAGGCTCGCGGCGGCGGCAAAGGATTTTGGGGTGGAGAAAAGGCGGCGCCGAGTGGCTTGGAGTGAGCGGATGGCAAAGGGATCCGGAACGACTACTCGGGCCATAACCCGGTCGGCAAAGCCTGGCGCCGGACTGATCAGCGGCAGGGCCGCCACCTGCTCGGCGATCTCCCGATCGATCTTGACCTGCTCGAGGCACTGGGAACACTGATCCAGATGCCGCTGAATTTCGGGAGTGGGCACTCCGATCAGGCAGGCGTCGATCTCGTCGGCGGAAAGATGCGATCCGGGAGAGCGGGTCATAAGTGGACCCTCCTACGTTGAGGGGTAAATGAAGGTTTCATTCTTTGAGATGTGCGAGGGAGAGCCGCAGCTCATTGCGAGCCCGGTGGATGTACGTCTTGACCGTGCCGAGCGGCAGGTTCAGCATCTCGGCGATCTCCTCATAGGCCCGGCCCTCGACATGGCGCAGCAGAATACAGGAGCGGTACTCGGGCCGGAGTGAGCCGATGGCCGCCTCGATGGCGCTTCCTAGCTCTTTGGCTTCCACGGTGTCGAGCGGGGTCTCCTGCCGGGCGCCGATCTGCAACGCCGTCGCCTGCATGGCCTCAGGGGTCTCGGCGTGAGGTGAGCCATCCAGCGAGAGCGTGTCCAGCTCACGCCGACGGAGGTGATCGATTGCCGCGTTGTTCGCGATCTTGAAGATCCAGGAAGAAAATTTGAACTCGGGACGGTAGGACTCGATGGCGTTGAGCGCCTTGACGAAGGTCTCCTGCGACAGGTCTTCGGCCAGCTCGCGGTCGCGCACCATCCGAAACAACAGGGCAAAGATGGGGCGCTCGTAGCGTCGAATCAGCTCGCGGTAAGCGCTCTCCTGGCCCGACCGGGCCCGGAGCACCACCTCCTGGTCGGTGAGCCCGCCCCACTCAGTTCGAGGGCCGGCCACTCGTGATTCCGCTTGCGAAGGGGCTCGCCCGAAGACTACATTCAGCGCCTATGTTAGCCTCGGATCGTCAGTTACCCGTTTCAGGCGGTCCGGAAAAGCGGGCTTACGTTCGCGACCTCTTCACCGCTATCGCGCCCACCTACGATCAGCTCAACCGCATCATCAGTTTCCATTTCGACCGAGGATGGCGGCGGTATGCGGTCGAATATCTCGGATGGGAGCGGAGGCCCGAGGGAATCTACTTGGACCTTTGCGCCGGCTCGCTCGACTTCGGCGCCACCCTTGCCCGGGCGCCCGGTTTCCGGGGCAGCATCATCGGTGCGGATTTCGTAGCTCAGATGCTGCAGCTGGGCCGAAAGAAGGCGCCGCGGCTGATACCGGTCACCTCCGATGCACTCGACCTTCCTTTTCCCGAGCACACGTTCGATGGTGCCATGGTCGGCTGGGGTATCCGCAACCTGGTGGATCTCGATAATGGACTGGCCGAGGCAGCGCGCGTACTCAAACCCGGGGCCAGGCTGGTGGTGCTGGAGATGGCGACACCCACGCAGCCGCTGTTCCGGCAGGCCTTTCAATTCTACTTTCGCCGGGTCTTGCCCCTGATCGGTCGGGTGATTTCAAAACATACGACTGCCTATAGCTGGCTTCCAGAGTCGACCCGGGTCTTTCCCCCTCCGGCTGAGCTTGCCCGTCGAATGAAGTCTCACGGATTCGTGGAGGTTGACTACGAGCTGCTGATGGGCGGAGTGTGCGCGCTCTACGTGGCGACGAGACGTAACCAGTGATTGACCACCTCGTCCCGAGTCAACCATTCGGCCAGATCCCTCGCAGGCCCGGGAAGAGGTAGCGCGCATGGCTCTAGAGAACCTCCGTGAGTTCATCAATGCCATCGACGGTATCGGTGAGCTGGCCCGAATCACCCATCCGGTGCGGGCCCGCCTGGAGATCGCCGAGATTGCCGACCGGGTCATGAAAAGCCCGGGTGGAGGCCAGGCTCTACTCTTCGAGCATGTCCTGCTCGACGACGGCCGGCGTAGTGCGCAGCCGGTCGCCATCAACCTGTTCGGCTCGGTCCGCCGGATGAACCTGGCGCTCGGGGTCACCGACCTCAACGAGATCGGCGAGCGCATCTCGGAAATGTTGAACTTGAAGGTGCCGGAGGGGCTGTTCGGCAAGCTGGCGATGCTGCCCAGGCTGGCGGAGATCGGCAAATTCCCGCCCCGGCAGAAGGGGGGGCGTCCGCCCTGTCAGGAAGTGGTTCAGCGAGATCAGGACGTCGATCTGAGCACCATTCCGTTTCTCACCACCTGGCCGGGTGATGGCGGACGGTACATCACCCTTCCGATGGTGATCACGACCGACCCGGCACGCGGCATTCGCAATGTCGGCATGTACCGGGTTCAGGTCCTGGGAAGGAACACGCTGGCGATGCACTGGCAGCGTCACAAAGTGGGCGCGGGGCACTGGCGAGAGATGGCGGCGAAAGGTGAGCGGATGCCGGTGGTCATTGCTCTGGGCGGCGACCCGGCCAGCATCTATTCCGGTTCCGCGCCGCTTCCGCCTACCATCGACGAGTTTTTGTTTGCGGGTTTCATCCGTCGCCATCCGGTTGAGCTGGCGCGGGCGCTGACCTCGGATCTGGCGGTACCGGCCGAAGCGGAGCTGGTGCTCGAGGGGTATATCGATCCGGCCGAGCCGCTGGTGCTCGAGGGCCCCTTCGGCGACCACACCGGATTCTACTCCCTGGCCGATTATTACCCTCAGGTGCACGTCACGGCGGTCACCTCGCGGCGAGATCCCATCTACCCGGCCACGTTGGTGGGCCGTCCTCCGATGGAGGATTACTACCTGGGTCATGCCACCGAGCGGATTTTCCTCCCCCTGCTCAAGCTCACGATCCCGGAGATCGTGGACTACCACATGCCTGCAGCCGGGATCTTTCATAACCTGGTGTTCGTCTCGATCGACAAGCAATATCCCGGTCAGGCCTACAAGGTGATGAACGCATTGTGGGGGCAGGGCCTGATGTCGCTGGCCAAGGTCCTGGTGGTCGTGGACAAGGAGGTGAACGTGCAGAATCCCGATGAGGCCTGGTGGATCGCGCTGAACAACATCGATCCGGAACGGGATGTCCGGTTCACCATGGGACCCATCGACGTGCTCGACCATTCCAGCCGGGCCTTCACCTACGGCAGCAAGATGGGCCTGGATGCCACCCGCAAGTGGAAGGAAGAGGGCTTCGAGCGCGAGTGGCCCGAGCTGATCACCATGGATCCTGAAACCCGGCGGCGGGTGGATGAAATGTGGGGGCGACTCGGGATTCACCTGGCGGAACGTCGGAACGACGGAACGGCGGAAGGAGGGAGCCGGTGAGTACATTACCGCCGTACCGTCCTACCGCCGTACCGCCGCGCGAAGCACAAACCTTCGGCGGCGAGTCGCTGCTCACCCGGTATGTCAACTTCGTCAAGCTCCCTCACACGGTGTTTGCGCTTCCCTTCGCGCTGCTCGGCGTGCTCGCGGCGTCGCGGGTGGCTCCGGTCACCGGGCGAGCCGTTGTTCTGGTGGTGCTGGCTTTCTCGGCTGCCCGCTGGGCGGCAATGGGCTTCAACCGGATAGCCGACCGCGGCTTCGACGCCAGAAACCCAAGGACCGCCAACCGCGAGCTGCCCAGGGGGACTCTCTCGCTGGGGCAGGCGTGGGGCTCAGTGATTGCCGCGTCGCTGCTTTTCTTTCTGGCTGCAGCGCTACTCAACCCGCTCTGTTTGTGGCTGAGTCCCTTGGCCTTAGCCTGGATTCTGCTCTACAGCCTGTCCAAGCGGTTCACCTGGTGGCCGCATCTCTGGCTCGGCGCGAGCCTGGCGATCGCGCCGGTGGGCGGATACCTCGCGGTCACCGGCCGGTGGAGTCACCCAACATGGCTCCTCCTTGCCGTTACTCTCGCAGTGTCCACCTGGGTGGCGGGCTTCGACATCTTCTACGCTCTGCCCGACGCTGCCTTCGATGCCGGAGAGGGGCTCAGAAGCGCGGTTGTGCGCCTGGGTAGTTCGCGGGCAATACTGCTGGCAAAACTGCTCCACGGCATCACCATCCCCGCCTTGGCGCTCTTCGGCTATGGAGCAGGATTTGGGGCCTGGTACTTTGCCGGCTTGATCGTGGCGACGGGAATTCTGGCCTACGAACATCATCTGGTGCGGCCGGGAGATCTTTCCCGGCTGAATGCGGCGTTCTTCACCATGAACGGTGTGATGTCCCTGGTGGTGTTCGGGTTTGCGTTGGTTGATCGGTTGGTCAAGTGAATGGGAGCCGTAAGCGGTGAGCGGTAAGCGGGGTAAACGGCGAAATTCGTCGCAGCCGCCTGGAAAGGGTGCTAAGCCGGACCACCGGAAGCTCCCGCTCACCGTTCACCGCCCGCCGCTCACGCTGCCCCCCAAGCATCCCCAGCGCACGCCCACCCCCAACCGCCGAGGCCGATGACCGCGCTCCCCCTGGTGCTGGCGCTGACTGGCGCTTCGGGCGCTCCCTATGGGGTGCGCTTCCTGGAGATCCTCGCTCGCAATCGTGTTCCGGTATGGCTGATCACGTCTGAACATGGCATGCGGCTTCTGCAGGAGGAATGTGCCATCGGGTCACTGGATGCCTTGCGGCAGGCGACGGGAGGTGACTGGTCCTCCGTGGTGAACTATCCCGACGGCGATCGCGGAGCGCTCCCAGCCTCCGGCTCGCGCCGGACCGCCGGCATGGTCATCTGTCCCTGCTCAATGGGCACGTTGGCTGCCGTGGCCGCGGGGACCAGCCGCTCGCTGGTCGAGCGGGCCGCGGACGTAACGCTCAAGGAAGGGCGCAAGCTGGTTCTGGTTACCCGGGAGGCTCCCCTCTCAGTGATACATCTCCGGAACATGGTGGCGGTGGCCGAGGCGGGCGCGGTGGTTCTGCCGGCCTCCCCCGGTTTCTACCATCGGCCCACTGAGGTTGGCCAGTTGGTAGATTTTGTGGTGCAGCGCATCATCGATCAGGTCGGGCTCGACCTGGAGGTCGCGCCACGATGGGGAGGAACGGCACGGTGAAGAGGAACCCGGATGGTTTCCGGCGCCTGCTCTCGGGCGCCGTTCTCATTTCGACGTCGTGGATCAGCGCGTGTGGCGGTTCCGATCAGGAAGTCTCGGGACCAACTCCGCCCCCACCCGAGACGCCGGTTGACGGGGGCCAAGCGCCCGTGGCTGGATGTTCCGATGGATCATTGGCTCACGGCGCGCTGTACCGGATCTGTTTTCCGGACCAGTGGAACGGCGACCTGGTCCTGTTCGCCCATGGCTATATCGCGCCCCAGGAGGAGCTCGCCATTCCCGAAGATGTGGTGGGAGGCCAGTCGGCTTCGTCGCTTGCCACTGGACTGGGCTACGCCTACGCCACCACCAGCTACCGAGCCAACGGTCTGGTCGCGGCCGATGCGGTTGACGACCTGCTGGAGCTGGTAGATACGATGGATGCCCGCTTCCGTCCCGACCCCGCCCGGCGAGTGGTGGTGGGATTCTCCGAAGGCGGTCTCGTGGCCACTCTCGCCGTGGAGCGTCATCCCGACCGGTTTGATGGAGCCCTGGCAGGATGCGGTCCCATCGGCGACTTCTCCGCTCAGCTGGATTACATCGCCGATTTCCGGGTGGTCTTTGACTACTTCTTCCCCGGTCTTCTTCCAGGAAGTGCCCTGAACATTCCGGACGAGGTCCGCGAGGGTTGGGAACCGGTGTATGTGCCTGCGATCGTTGCCGCCCTCGCGGCCCGGCCCGATGAAACCCGGCAGCTCCTCAACGTGACCCAGGCGCCGGTTGCCGGAGCCGACGTTCGCTCCAGGGCCGAGACTGTACTGGGCCTTCTCTGGTACAACGTCTTTGGCACTGCCGATGCCCAGGAGCGGCTTGGGGGTCAACCGTTCGACAACACGCAGCGGGTCTACGCCGGTTCTTCAGACGACACCGCCTTGAACGCGGGCATCGAACGCTATCAGGCCGACCCCTCCGCCCAATCCGGTCTGGCCCGGTTTGCCACCACGGGATCGTTGAGCGTTCCGTTGGTGAACCTGCATACCTCGGGCGACCCCATCGTGCCTTTCAGCCAGTCGGAACTGTACCGGCAGAAAGTGGCTCAGGCGGGCTCCGGCGGGAAGTTCACTCAGATCGATGTAGACCGCTTCGGTCACTGCAGCTTCCAGGGGCAGGAGCTCCTGACGGCCTTCTCCCGGTTGTGGGAGAGCATTGGCCCGGGTCCCATGGCCCTGCCCACGCGCACACCCTGATGCGGCTGGGCATTATCGCCGACACCCACGGCCTGCTCCGGCCTGAGGTGTTCGATGCCTTTGCCGAGGTGGATCACATCCTACACGCGGGTGACGTCGGTCCTTCCGATCTGCTCACCGAGCTCGAGGTGCTGGCGCCGGTTACCGCGGTCTACGGAAACACCGACGGGGCGGACCTGCGTCGAGTCCTGCCCCAGGTGGCCCAGCTGGAGCTGGATGGCTTCGACATCGTCGTGACTCACGGCGACCAGCTCGGCTCACCCACACCGGTGGGGCTGAATGCCGCTTTTCCCCAGGCCCAGATCATCGTCTTTGGTCACACGCACCGACCGCTTCTCACCATTGTCGATGTGGTGGTGACGGTGATGAATCCCGGTGGTGCCGGCCACCGAAGATTCGGGCTTCTTCCCTCGGTAGGGATTCTGGAGCTGGAGCCGGGAATTCCGCCTCGGGGCCGGATCGTACCCCTGATCGACTCTGCCATATAGAACCAGTGCATCCCCTCCGCGCAGTAGTGATCACATCCACTGCTCGTATGGAGTCGTGCGCCGGAGCGCGTCGGGGTGAGCCCGGAACCACGCCATCATCAGCAGCACCTCATCCACCGCATCCAGCGGCAGCGGACCGGACGCGCGATCCGGCTGTTGGGCCTCTTCCGCCACCACGGCTCGAAAGGCTTCATGCTCGATTGGCGTCGATGGGTAGGGGAAGGAGGCCCGCACCACCCCGCGGCGCAGGACATACACCCGGTCGTCCCCAAAATCGCCGGGGTCCCGGTACACGAAGGTGAGCAGATCGATGGCGCTTCGGGCCCGGCTTGTTGCCGCCAGGAGCCACTCGAGCTGCTCGAACTTTTCCCTCCACCGCACCGCAACTTCGAATTGGGCGTTCTCTGATGCCTGTTGCATCGCCGAGACCACCCGATCGATCGGCTGGATGGTGCGGCCCTCCAGGAATGCCACCGCAGTATCCACCCTTCGACGGTACTCTCGTTCATCGACCAGGCCGGCGCAGGGTCCGGTGCAGAAGCCGAGCTCGTGCCGCATGCAGGCTGCCTGCCTTGGCTGCTCGAAGAGATCGCCCTGACCCGCAAAGACCACTGGCGTGGAGCTGGAGCAATCGCGGAGTCCCAGGAGATCGTTGAGTGTCCTCACCGCTTCAGCCATTCTCGCCATGGATTGGAACGGTCCGTAGCAGCGGACGTCCTCCCGGGCTATGCTGCCGCCGCCGTAAATCCGGGGCGCCGGGCCGCCCGCGATCTTGATCAGGGCCGCGCGGCGGGTCCGGTTTCCCTTGTGATTGAAGTAGGGGCGCAGCTTCCGGATCTGGCGCAGCTCTCCGAGGAACGCGGCGAATTCGCTGGGTACGTAGTCCCAGCGGATCTCACTTGCGGCGTAAAGGATTCGCGCGGCCTTGTCGTCCGGATAACTGGCTCGGAAGTAGCTGAGCAACCTGGTGCGCAGCCGCTTGGCTTTGCCGACGTACAGCACGCGGCCGGTGGCATCCACCATCTGATAAACGCCCGGCCGGTTCTCCGCGACTGCGCGCACCCGCGAGAGCAACTGTCCGAGATCGGTGGAGGGGAGGGGAACCAGCCGCTGATGTTTCGAGCGACTCACGATTGGCAGTGGTGACAGAACACCGAAATTCGGGCGTCGATCGCGTGAGTTCCGGTCAGCCGGGTGCCGCACCGCCGGCAGGGCTCGCCCTCCCGGCCATATACCAGAAGTTCGAGCTGGAAGTTGCCCGGCTCACCAGTCCCCGTGCGATAGTCGCGAAAGGTGGTGCCGTTGGACCGAATCGCCGAGCTCAGGATCCGGCGAAGCTCGGTATGCAGGCGCTGGTGGTCCGCAGGCTCGAGCCGGTTGGCCGGCTTGGACGGATCGATTCCGGCCGCAAACAACGCTTCGTTGGCATAGATGTTCCCTACGCCCGCGAGGTGGCGCTGGTCCATCAGCACCTTCTTCAC
>DASUVR010000398.1:0-8076 GCA_036378855.1 Gemmatimonadales bacterium
CACCGGCGAAGATCGTTTTCTGGGCTATTCTCTTCTCCTGGGCGCCCGCGCGGCGTTGATCGGAATGGGCTCCGCTCTGCCGGACCTGCAGGCTGACCTGCTTCGCGCTCGGATGGCGGAGGATTGGCCCCGCTTTATCGCCTTGTCCGAGCTGTGCGACCGATTCAGCCAGACGACCTTCATTGATCCGATGGAGGGTTACATCCGTCGCATGCTCTGGGCGGCTGCGGCGGAGGGTGCCCTCCCGCCAGAGGCCTGTGACGATCCGTGGGGACCTCCCCTTCCACCCGATGAACGCGCGGCGGTCGAGCGCATGGTCCGCGATGCGCGAGCGACTCGAGCGTGATTTCGAGCGGTTCAAGCGCGAGCTGCCGCGCGACTTCCCGAACTACGTCCGGGATACCTACCGGATAGATCTCAGCGCCCGGTACCTGGGCCACCCCCTGCCGCACCCGATCGGCAAGGGCTCAGGGCAACTCTCGCTCAATCTCGAGCAACTGGAGACCGATCGCTCAGCGGGGCTCGCGTTCGTCGTTCTGAAGACCGTGATCGCCGAGGATCCGGCTGGCGAGCGCGCGATGGCAGCATGGGCAATCCACGAGACCCGGATGAGAGTGGAGCGACGCCGGTCTCAAACGGGACGGGAAGGGTGGACAGTCACCTGGAAAGGCCGGGGCTGGGACCGCTCATTCGACGACTATCTCGCGCTGGTTCGTTCGGCCGGAGACCTCACCCGGTCGGGAGAGATGGTCGCGGTGCCCTCAGTCAAGTATCACCTGCCCCGGCTGGACGAGCCGTTTCGGTCCGCCGAGTACCGACATACCACCGAGCGCATAGCGGCAGCGTGGGGCAACGACACTCTGTCGCTGGAGAAAGATTTCTCTCCCACGCTGGCGGGAGACTCCCTGGCCGATGAGCGCAGCCAGATTTTGCGCTGGCTACGTGAGGTTCCCGATCAGATTCGTCGCGGCACTGACCGACCGGTCCGGCTCGCACTGAAGCTGATGAACGCCCGTTTCGACGATGCCTTCCAGCTGGACATGCTGCGCGCCTCCGCCTCGGCCGACGCGCTGGTGGTGTTCAACCGGCTGTGGGACGCGGAGCAGGGCGTGGCGTATGGCGGCTACGATCTGAGCGAGCGCAATCTCCGGGTACTCGAGCTGGCTTCCAGGAGCGATATCTCACTGCCGTCCCTGGTGGCCAGCGGCAATGTGTGTAGCGGCCGGATCCTCCTCGACTACGCCCGTGCCGGCTGCGAGAGTATCCAGCTGCATACCGGTTTCCAGCTCCCGCTCTCGGAGTACTCTGCCACCAGCGGGTCTCGTCCCCAACGTGCGCTCCATGCTCTGATCTTTGATCCTAAAGACGGAGTGGTAGCCGGCATGCTCGATCTCGAGGCAGAAGGTCAGCTCGAGCGCCGTGACGGAGAGCTCAAGTTCCTCGATCTGCCCACCCTCACCCGGGTATGAGCTCGCTGAGCACCAGCACTGCATCTCCCAGCTCCACCGGCTTCCGACTGGAGCGGGTCGAGCTCTATGAGCTGACTCTGCCGCTGCTGGAGCCGTTCATCATTTCTGGCGGCACCATGACCCACCGGCGTTCTCTGGTCGTAATTGTCTACGACGATCAGGGCCACCGTGGTTTGGGTGAGTCGCCTCCCTTCGAGCTGCCATTTTATTCCGAGGAAACCCTGGCGGGCGCGCGCCATTTGCTGGAGCAGGTGTTGATCCCCCGTCTGTTGCAGGTCAGCCCCGGATCCGCCCAGGCGGCCGACTCTGTGCTGCACGATGGGATTCGCGGGAACCGGTTTGCCCGCGCCGCAGTGGACACCGCGCTGTGGGACCTCGAAGCGGCTCGGCGGAATACCGGGCTGGGTCAGGTTCTTGCCGACCGGCTCGGCGTCGAGTGCTCTCCCGCCATAGACTGCGGCGTGGCCCTGGGCATCCCGGCGGACCGATCGCTCCAAACCCTCCGCCGGTTGATCGAGCAGGCCATTCCTAAGGGATATCGGCGGGTCAAGATCAAGATCGCGCCAGGATGGGATGCTGCTCCCATCAAGGCTGCCGCCGAAGCCATGGCCGGTTCCGGTTTGCCCCTGACGGTGGATGCCAACGGAGCCTACCAGTGGCCGGAGCAGAGAGACGCCCTGCGGGCTCTCGACCAGAACGATCTGCTTTACATCGAGCAACCTCTCCCCCCCGACGAGCTCGTGGGACACGCCCGGCTCTCACACGAGCTGCGCACCCCGGTCTGTGTGGATGAGACGCTGCACGATGCCCGGGCCGCTCGACAGATCATCGAGCTGGATGGACCCCGGGTCTGGAACATCAAGGTGCATCGGGTGGGTGGCCTTACCGAGGTTTGCCGGATCTATCCTCTCGCCATCTCCTACGGCGCCAGGCTGTGGGCCGGGACCATGCCCGAATCCGGCATAGGATCTCAGGCAGCTATTGCCGCCGCGGCCTTGCCCGGCTTTGTCTACCCCTCCGATGTGGAGCCCAGCACCCGCTGGTTCGGCCCCGACGCGGACGTCATCCCGCTCACCATGGATTCCCAGGGCCGAATGCAGGTACCAGCCAGTTCCGCCGGCTGTCTGTTGATCCAGGAACGGTTCGAAGCCGCCGCTCGGCTGCTCGCGGTCACCGAGCCGCCGTGACGTGCCATACAGCCGGGGCCTCAGCCCGCGTGGCATGTTCAATCGTCCCCTCACTGGAGACGAGCATGGGTATCGGCGAGATGGTGCGCCGGCTGGCGGGATGGTGTTGTCTCGGCATGGTGGCCGTGTTCGTGCTACTGGGCTACTACTTCGGGAACATACGTTTCGCGCCGCTGGCCGGCGGATTCCTTATACTATCGGCCGTCTTCCTGATCGAGCTGGCCCCTGAGCAGGCCGAGAACAATGGGATTCACCCGGGAACAGATCCGAGAGTCGATCGAACGCGCGGGTGACGAGTACTGGCAGGCCCTGATCCGTCACCACGAGGATGCGTATCCCGCCAGCCGACCCACGCCCGGTGACGTGGCCCGAGCGGAAGCGGAACGGTTGAATGCCCTGGGCCTGGGCGACAATGCCAATGTCAAGCTGATCGAGAGTCGGGTCGAGCGGCTCCCGTCCCAGGTCCGGATCACCCACGTCTTCGAAGACCGCAGCAAAGGCACCCGCTTCGAGACCGAGCCCTTCTCCGGCTACGACTGAGGCTGGTTAGCTTTCCCCGGCAATGGCCGGGTACACCTTCCATCTCATCCCGCATACCCATTGGGACCGGGAGTGGTACCTCCCGCAATCCATTTTTCTTGCCCGCCTGGTTCCCGCTCTCGATGACCTCCTCGACCGACTTTCCTCCGAGTCCGGCTCCACCTTCCTGCTCGACGGACAGACCGTGCTCCTCGAGGACTATCTCGGGGTTCGCCCCGACCGCGAAGCCGCCGTCGTGGAGCTGGTGCGCTCCGGACGGCTTCAGATAGGTCCCTGGTACGTTCTGGCCGATGAGCTCATCCCGTCGGCAGAATCGCTGATTCGAAATCTGCTTGCCGGGCAGGCGGATGCCACGCGGTTCGGTGGTCGCAGTGATGTGCTCTACTCGCCCGATGCGTTCGGACACCCGGCAATCTGGCCGCAGCTGGCGGGCGAGTTCGGCATCCGGTTTGGTGTGCTCTGGCGCGGGTTGGGCGGCGAGCCCGGCCAGGAGCGGGACCTGTATCGCTGGCGTGGTCCAGACGGGCGGGAGGTGCTGCTCTATCATCTGCCGCCCGATGGTTATGAGATCGGTGCCGCGCTTCCCGCGGACGCTGAGCGGTTGCCCCGGGTATGGTCTCGGATCCGCTCCACTCTGGTCGAGCGTGCGGCCAGCCACCAGGTCGCCATCTTCGTCGGCGCGGACCATCATGCCGCACACCCTGAGATCCTGAAGCTGCAGCGTCTCCTGAGCGAGCTCGAGCCAGGAAGCCAGTTCCGCGTATCGCGACTGCATGAATTCTTCCTGGCCGCCGCTGCCGAGTCGGCGTCGGTGCCCGTGCTTGCGGGCGAGCTGCGTTGGTCTTACGGGTACACCTGGACCCTTCAGGGTGTTCACGGCACCCGCGCCCCGCTCAAGCGACTCCACTCGCTGGTCGAGCTTGCCTTGAGCGGAAACGCCGATCCCTTGGCCGCATTGGCGGAGACCTATCGCGGCAGCGACCGGCGGCCGCTCTTGAACCATGCATGGCGGCTGCTGCTCCAGAGCGAATTCCACGACTCGATCGCCGGCTGCACCAGCGATCAGGTGGCACGGCAGGTAGGCCTTCGGCTGCAGGACGCGGGAAACCTTGCGTCCGAAATTGCCCGCACCAGCCTGAACGAGCTCGTGGGCAACGATCCCGATCGAGTACGCGATCAGCCGGAGCTGGCCGAGCCCCAGCTGGTGCTCTGGAATCCAGTTCCCCGGCCGCGGTCAGGCGTTGTCATTGTCGATCTCACCTGGTTCGAGCGCGACGTGCTGGTTGGACCGCCGGGAGACCATGTCCCCCGAACCGGTCCGGGAGCCCGGCCCTTTCATTTTGTGGGTACTGACGCGGCATTTCCGGTTCAGTTACTCGGCCGCAAACCCGGCTCCGAGCGACTCGATGCGGCCCGGCATTATCCCGACCAGGATGAGGTCGACTGCACCCGGGTGGCGTTTCAGCCTCAGGTCGTGAAGGGAATGGGATTCGATGTCTACGGACTGGGGCCCGGGTCAAGATCGGTGGAAGGGGGCGCCTGGCTGCGCGGACGTTCCATGGGGAACGAGCTGCTGGAGATTCGGGTCGGCAGCGGGGGTGCAGTTACTCTGGTCGACTTGCGGACGCGGCAGCTGTACCGGGACGTGTTGACTCTGGAGTCCAGCGGCGACGTAGGAGACACCTACACCTATGCACCCCCGCGTCCGGACCGAACCATTCGGGCTCGTGGCAACATGTCGGTCAGGCCATTGGCTCAGGGGCCACTGGTCGCGGCCTTGGAGCTCCGCTGGGCCCTCAGTCGCGAGCCCGCCAGGGGAAAAGCACCCGAGGGAGTTGAAGCGCGGGTGACGCTGTCGCTTCATGCAGGGAGTCCTCTGCTCCGTTGCACACTGGAGCTGCATAATCAGGCGCGAGATCATCGGCTCCGGGCGCGAATACGGACCGGTATCCCGGAAGTGAGCGCCACCGCCGGAGCGCAATTCGGGAGTGTCGTCCGACCATCAGTGACGCTGCGAGCAGGGCGCTATCGGCGGGAGACACCGGTGGCCACCGCGCCGGCACACCGCTTTGTCGCATGCTCGTCCCGGAACCGGGGGTTGGCGCTGCTGACTCCCGGTTTTTTCGAGTACGAGCTAGAGGGCAACGGTGATCTGCTGATGACGCTGCTGCGGTCCGTGGGCCAGCTCTCTTGGGGAGATCTGCCAACCCGGCCGGGCCATGCCGGGTGGCCCACGCCCACGCCGGAGGCGCAGTGCCCGGGCCAGGAACGGGTACAGCTCGCGCTCGCCCCGGTGACGCAGGCCGAGGTGGAGCAGGGAACCAGCTTGCCGGAGCTGTGGGAAGACGCCTTCCTCCCCATCCGCGCCCAATGGCTTCGTCAGGCATCGCCGCTCAGCCCGGCTCCGGTCGAAATCCGGCTCGAGGGCGAGGGACTGATCTTTTCCGCCATCAAGCGCGCGGAAGAGGGAGCCGGGTTGGTACTCCGCTGTTTCAATGCCAGGCCCCAGCCTGCTGCCGGGATCTGGCATATGTCGGCCCCGCTCTCTACCGCGCAGCGTTGCCGAGCCGACGAGCACCCTCTGCACGAGATCCGGTTGAGCGATGGCGGTCGCAGTGTTCCCTTTCACGCCGCGCCGCACGAAATCGTTACCATCGTGGTAACCCTGGCTCAACCGGACTAGTTTTGCTCATGCACGACCTGCCTGTCCTACCATGCTTTCCCTGCCCGTATCAGTCCTCGTGTTGTGCCTACGGCGTCACTTTGAGCGAGGAGGAGGCGGCGGCAATTGCGGAGCTCCATGGCCCGGACCTGATCTACCGCACCCGCTGGGGTGAGTGGCGTACCCGGGTTCGGCGCGGCCGCTGCGTGTTTCTCAAGGACAACGTGTGCACCATCCACGCCCAGTCGTACTACCCCGCCGTGTGTCGCGGTTTCCCCTGGATCGATGCGGAGACGGGCGGGCCCTACGAGTACGATCGAACGATCTGCCCCGAGTTCATCCTCCGCCCCGAGCTGGTGGAGTTAAAAGCGGGAGCCAAAACGTGAGCGGTGATGAGCGGTGAGCGGTGAT
Source organism: Gemmatimonadales bacterium (assembly GCA_036378855.1). Classification (GTDB taxonomy): domain Bacteria; phylum Gemmatimonadota; class Gemmatimonadetes; order Gemmatimonadales; family GWC2-71-9; genus CAVVWJ01. The sequence goes on from DASUVR010000398.1 coordinate 6,270, forward strand.
GAGCGGTGAGCGGGGTTGCTTCGGGTCGTGTAAAGTTACTCGATAGGTAGCTTGTTAATTAGATTTGAAACTTCACACTCATCCAGATCATCAATGCGCCCTCCCGCTCACCGCTCACGCTCTCGGCAGTTCCCGCTCACGCTTTTTCTCCTAACCATGGCTTCCTCGGTGGCTGCCCAATCCTCAGATCCTGCCCTCCAGCATGCCCGGAAGCTTCTCGAGTCGACCCCATTGATCGATGGCCACAACGATCTGGCCTGGGAAATCCGGGAATCGAAAGATGCTCCTCGCGATGTAGCGGCGTATGACATTCGCCGCGCGGCGCCGAAGCAGACCGACCTGCCCCGTCTCAAGGAGGGGAAGGTCGCGGCGCAGTTCTGGTCGATCTACATCCCGGGTGAGATCAAGGACAGCGGCTACGCCCGGGTGCAGTTGGAGCAGTTCGACATCGCCCGGCGGATGATCGCCCGCTATCCCGATCGGCTGGCGCTGGCCCTCACGGCCGACGATATCGAGCGCGACTTCAAGCGGGGTCGTATCGCCTCGCTCCTGGGCATGGAAGGCGGCCATGCCATCGAGAACTCCCTGGGCGCGCTGCGGTCGTACTACGACCTGGGGGCGCGCTACATGACGCTCACCCACAACGTCACGCTGGACTGGGCAGATGCGGCCCTCGATACCGCCCGGCACGACGGACTGACCGAGTTCGGCAAGGAAGTGGTGCGGGAAATGAACCGTCTCGGCATGCTGGTAGATCTCTCGCATGTCGCTCCCTCAGTCATGAGCGATGCGCTGGACGTGAGCGAGGCCCCGGTGATCTTTTCCCACTCCGCGGCCCGAGCGCTCACCGAGCATCCCCGCAACGTACCCGATTCGATTCTGGCTCGTCTGCCCAAGAACGGCGGGGTCGTGATGGTCACCTTCGTGCCTGCGTTCGTCTCCCCGGAAGCGGCGGCGTGGGATACCCAATACCAGCGGGAATGGGACCGGTGGAAGGCGACGGTGAGCGATACCAGCGAGCAGCGCCGGCTGGCCGATGAATGGAAGAGCGCGCATCCTCAGCCCCGGGCCACCCTCAAGCAGGTGGCCGATCATATCGAGCACGTGCGGCAGGTGGCCGGTGTGGATCATGTCGGGATCGGCAGTGATTTTGACGGGATCGACGCCGTGCCTGAAGGACTGGAAGACGCATCCAAGTTCCCTCAGCTCTTCGCGGAGCTGATCCGGCGGGGCTGGAGCGATGCCGATCTCAAGAAACTCGCCGGTGGGAATCTGCTTCGCGCCTTGCGCGGGGCTGAAGCCACCGCCGCCCGGCTGCGGAAGACTCGGCAGCCATCCACCAAGACTATCGAGGAGCTGGATGGGGTTCGCCCCAAGGCCTGACGCCCATGATCACCGCGAACACCAGGGCGATTATCGAGAACGCGAACCACTGAATGGCGTAGCTGAGGTGGGGGCCGTCGTCCAGCGGCGGCGGATCGAGCCTCCGGGGGAAACTGGGTAGGGCGCTATCGGGCGTTTGCCGCACGTACAGCGGCTCCACTCGGTACGGAAGCCATTGGGATATGGCTCTTCGGTCGAGCCGCGCCCAAGTGGTTTCGTTGCCCCGTTTGAGCGGAGCCCCGCCCGAGGAGTCGAAGGGAAGGGCAATGCCCTGGACGGTCACAGGCCCGGGCTCCCCGAGCCTGCTCCGGTCGACCGTGACTGCATCTGGAGCGGGTACGAACCCCCGGTTGACCAACACCGCCATCCCCGACTGCTGCAGCAAGGGAGACACGATCTCCACTCCAGGAACCCCGTTGTACCC
>DASUVR010000399.1:0-4127 GCA_036378855.1 Gemmatimonadales bacterium
TCAACTTGGGGATTGCCCGCGACACGCCGGAGAGTCTGCAGGCCCATCTTGGGCGGGCCCGGGACTGCGATCTCCTCGTCACCACAGCCGGCATTAGTGTGGGCGAACACGACTACGTTCGGGCCGTGTTGGAGCAACTCGGAGGAGAACTTCGCTTCTGGAGGCTGCGGATGCGGCCCGGGGCACCAGTTGGCTTCGGGCTTCTGGGAGAGCAGCCCTGGATCGGATTGCCAGGCAACCCGGTGAGTACCATGGTCACCTTCGAGCTGTTCGTACGCCCGGCGATCCGAAAGATGATGGGTCAGCCTCTGCCGTTCCGCCGCTCGATCAGGGTGACCGCGGCCGAGCCGATCAGGGTCAAGCCGAGACTACAGCATTTCCTTAGAGGAGTGGTCACTGAAGGCAGGAGCGGACCGGAGGCCCGGCTGACCGGCCCCCAGGGCTCCGGTATTCTGACCTCGATGGTTCTGGCGAATGCGCTGCTGATCCTGCCGGAGGGTCAGTTCGAGACGCCGGTTGGAGCGGAGCTGGATGCGCTGGTGCTCGACGATCCCGTGCACCAGCCCGGGCCTCCGTTCTAGCGGTTTAGTAGCCGCAGATGAACGCAGATGGGGTATAGCTCCTGCTCTTCCCGTTGACGGGATACCGCATAACCCCCTAGATTTGCCCACTGTAGAAGGGGAGTAGCTTATCCGCCGGGTGGCGGACGGATGAATCGTCAGGACTGTTCGCCAGTGGCGAGCACGGTTCATTTGGAAGGCGGCAGATAGCCTTAGAGCGAGACCTTCGTCCACGCGAAAGCGGAGCGGACGGGGTCTCGCTCTTTTTTTGACCCCATCAGGGGGAACGTATGAACAACGTCAAGACCTTCGTGCTCATGGCCGGGCTGCTCGGCCTCTTCCTGCTGGCCGGCCAGCTGATCGGTGGATCCAGCGGGTTGCTGGCCGCGCTGGTCATCGGCAGCCTCTTCAACTTCGTGATGTACTTCTTCTCCGATCGTCTGGTGCTCCGGATGTACGGAGCGCGGGTGATAGATGCGCAGCAGGCGCCGGAGCTTTACGCCATGGTGGACCGGCTGAGACAACGGGCCGGACTTCCGATGCCCAAGGTGGCAGTTGCGCCGCACGAGCAGCCCAACGCGTTCGCTACTGGCCGCAGTCCAAGTCACGCAGTGGTGGCGGTGACCACGGGCATCCTCAAGTATGTGCCGCAAGAGGAGCTCGAGGGAGTCATTGCCCACGAGCTGGCGCACATCAAGAACCGGGACATGCTGATCTCGACTGTGGCAGCCGGCATTGCCGGTGCACTCAGCAATCTCCCGTATCTGCTCATGTTCGGCGGAGGCCGTGACGACGATGGCGGACACCCGGTCGCCCAGCTCGGCTTGCTGCTGCTGGCTCCGATCGGAGCGATGCTGATCCAGTTTGCCGTCTCCAGACAGCGCGAGTTCGAGGCCGACCGGGTGGGGGCTTTGATTCTTGGCCGGCCTGAGCCGCTAGCGCATGCGCTGGTCCGGCTCGACTCGCTGGCCCACCGGATTCCCATGCAGGTGGCACCGGCCGCGGCACCGTTGGCGCAGGTCAACCCACTCGCATCCCAGAGCGGAGGATTGGCCAAGCTCTTCAGCACTCATCCGCCCACCGCTGAGCGGGTGGCGCGGCTCGGCGAATTGGCCCAGGCCCGCTAAATGGGCAGCCACAGCATCGCGGTCTGGCTCGGCTTCAGCGGGCTGGTGGCGGCGTTGCTGGTGCTCGACCTGGGGGTGCTGAACCGCCGGTCGCACGTGCTCACGCTCCGTGAAGCGATGAGCTGGAGTGGCGGGCTGATCGCGCTGGCGCTGCTGTTCGGCCTCTTCGTGCTCTGGCAAGAGGGGCCGCGCCATGCGCTGGAGTACTACACCGGATACCTGATCGAGCTGTCACTCAGCGTAGACAATCTCTTTGTTTTCCTGCTGATCTTCTCCTACTTCGGGGTCCGAGCCGAGGCGCAGCCCAAGGTGCTGAAATGGGGCATTCTGGGGGCGATCGTTATGCGCCTGATCATGATTGCCCTCGGAGCCCTGCTGCTGCAGCGGTTTCAGTGGATCGTGTATGTGTTCGGCGGGCTGCTGATCCTGACCGGCATCCGAATGTTCACCCAGAAGGAATCGATGGTGGACCTGGAACGGAATCCGGTGGTGCGGCTGGCTCGCAAGTTCCTTCCGATCTGCGATTCCTACGATGGTGCCAGGTTCTTCACCCGTACGGCCCGAGGCAAGGTGCTGGCGACACCGTTGCTGCTGGTCCTGCTGGTGGTGGAATGGTCCGACCTGGTCTTCGCGATCGACAGTATCCCCGCGATCTTTGCCGTGACCCGGGACCCCTTTCTGGTCTACAGCTCCAACATCTTTGCCATTCTGGGACTGCGGGCGTTGTTCTTCGTGCTCGCCGGCATGCTCGACCGCTTTGTCTACTTGAAGACGGGCGTAGCGGTCATTCTCGTCTTTGTCGGGCTCAAGATGCTGCTGAGCGCATGGCTGCACCTGCCTATTGCCCTGTCACTGGCGGTCATCGTCCTTACGCTGGCCCTGACCATCGGCCTGTCCCTGCGCCACACCGCCAAGGAAGCCCGCCTGGCCGCCTGATTGGGTCAGAGCCGAAGCTGCGCCAGGACCGATCGGGCATTCTCATTGTTCGGATCGAGCTCGAGCGACTTCCGATAGTGCTGAATGGCTGCTTCCCGACGGCCCGCCAGGAGGCAAGCTTCACCCAGCGAATCCCACGCATTGGACGATGACGGATGCTCGGACGCGTTGAGCTCGAAAATCGCGATCGCCTGGTCCATGCGCTTCTCGTGCAGCAGACGATACCCCAGGGCGTTGAGCTCCTCCTCGGTATCCACGTATCGGCGCTTCGGGTCGGCTCGATAGGAGTGATACCGGCGTAGCGCTTCCGACAGATTGCCGGAATCCAGTGCGACGGCCATTCGATCGGAGACCGATGGCTCGGCGCGGTAGTTCAGGACCGCCTGCAGCGCCGGATCCAGGTTGTTGCGGTAATCCGACGAGGTGAGCTCCGCCGCAATATCCGGACTCTTCCACTGACGCTTGTCCCGCTCGTCCACCTGCCACCACAAAGTGGAGACCCGGACGGTGATGCCGCTGTGTGGGAGGGTGATCTTCCGAGAATCGCCATAGGAGTTCGCCTTGCCACCCGATGGCTCGCCCACGAACAAGGCGTTGGTATAGTGCTCCAGCTCGTTGACCAGGAACTGGGCCGCCGAGAAGGTACTGCGTCCGATCAGAACGAACAGCGACCCTGCGGGCCCGAGCTTCCGCGCCCTGATCAGACTCAGGACCAGCGGACGATTGAGGCTGCCGTTTCCGCCGCGGTTGAGCCGCAGGTCCAAAGCCACCCGGCGCACATCGGCGGTGTCCAGTAGCGCCAGGAACCGGCTGGAGAATTTCTCCAGGCTCTCGCCTTCTTTGTCGCCCACCTTGTTGAACTGAAGGTAGACCAGGTGCTGGTCGGGAAAATATTGGAGCCAGTACTCCTCGTGAGGATCGCGCCGGAGCCAAAGGGGCGCTGGTTCTTGCGACGAACGCATGTCCACCCAGCCACTCTCGGGCCACCAGCTGACGTCGGTATCGGATGGCATCAGGGTAACCGGGCCTAGCGGTCCTAGCCGTACCTTCCGTTGCCGGCCGTTCTGTTCCACGACGAAGTCGGCGCTATCCCGTTCGGTACTGAGATGGAGGGCATGCAGCACCTCCGGCATGGCCAACAGAAACGGAGCGAAGAACCGGGCGTCCATCTCATTGTCCTGGCCAATGAGAGTGCGAACCCTCCGGTAGGCCTCCTCGGGCGTGGCTTGTCCGATTCGAAGGACTTTGGCGCCGGCCAGGTCCCCATGCTGATGGTCAGCCGCCCGGATGAAGAGCCCGTCGCGAAAGAGGTAGAGCTTGACCGGCAGGGTGCGGAATCCGATTGCGGAATCTCTGGTGGGCGAGATGTTGGTGTGGCTGTCGCCGACCAGTGCGACTATGCGGGCCAGCTCGACAATAACCTGATGGCGTTCCAGGCGGGGAATTCGGCGATTGAGAGCCGCAACTGCGCTGTCGAACCGCTCTCGCGAGACGGTGTGATAGA
>DASUVR010000400.1:0-22394 GCA_036378855.1 Gemmatimonadales bacterium
GCTGTTCTTCAGCTCGCCGCCGCCGGGCAGTCCCTACAGCCTCAAGTCCTTTTACGAACAGCTATCCAATGGGAACCTCACGGTGGAAGGCCGAGTGTTCCCCTGGGTCACTGCCGACACGACGGATACCTACTATGAGGACGGCTGCAACGGGATCGGTGTGCTCGCGCCCTGTCCGTCGCGAGCGGTGAGCCGAATGGGCGAACTGCTGATCGGGTCGCTGGACAAGGTGTCTCTTCCTACCGGCATTACGAACCTCTGGAGTCAGTTCGACAACGATGGACCCGACGGCCAGCCGAACTCGGGCGATGACGACGGGTTCGTTGATTTTGTCACCTTCCTGCAAGCGGACCAGGATGGAGCATGTCCCAACTCCAGCCACATCTGGGCTCACCGTTTCATCATCCGGGCGTGGAACGGAGGGTCGCCGTATGTCACACGCACACCATGGGCGGGCCACCCCGGCGAGTTTATCAAGGTCGATGACTACATCATGCAGAGCGCGCTCGGAGGCAGCACCGCCTGCGACGTGCTGGCGCCGATGCCGATTGGCACGGTGGCCCATGAAACCGGCCACACCTTCGGCTTGCCCGACCTGTACGACACTGAGCTCAACAGTTCCATCGCCACCCAGGGGATCGGCGAATGGGGGCTGATGGGCAGCGGCAACTACGCTCGCCCCTATAGCCCGTCGCGGTATGAGGCCTGGTCACTCTTCGAGATGGGATGGGTCGCCGTGGACACGCTGGCTTCCGGCCAGGACGTAGTGCTCGGGCCAGTGGCAACGTCGGATACCGTCCTGTACTTCCCGGTGCCGGGCACCGATGAGTTCTATCTCCTGGAGAACCGCCAGGCCCAGGAGAGCGATACCGCGCAGATGAACGCCGATTTCGGTTTGCGCCAGAAGTCGCCGGGGTTGCTGGTTTGGCACATCGATCAGAGCCAGATCGACCAGCATGGGTTCGATCAGGACAATCGGGTGAACGCCGGATCCATCCATGGCGTGGCTCTGGTGCAGGCCGATGGCCGCAACGATCTCGGCCTCCCCGGCCGCGGGAATCGGGGGGACAAAGGCGACAGTTACCCCGGCTCGGCCGGGAACACCTCCGTATGCCGCACCACCAAGCCAGCGGTGACCGACAATCAGGGCGTCTTCGCTCACTTCTGTCTCGACCACATTGTTCAGGTCACTCCCGGCGGAAGCATGGCCTTCCGATACATCAGCTACCGATCGGTGTTCGCCGCGGATCATCCGTCTGCCCGGATTCGAGTAAACGGTACCACGGCCACGCGGGTCGATCAGTTCTTCGTGCCCGGGAGCACGGTTGAGTTGGCAGTCGACTCCGCCCAGCTCGATGAAACGGGCCGCAGCAGATTCGATTTTCTGGCCTGGAGTGACGCCGGGGGACGGGCTCATAGCGTCACCATAGGGGAGGTCCCAGACACCATCGTGGCGCAGGTAGCGGTGGCTCATCGTCTCCGCACCAGCGTACAGGGCGCAACTGGAGCTGCGATCACCTCGCCGGTCGCGGGAGATCTTACCACCGGAGTATTTCTCGCCGAAGGCTCGCAGACGTCGGTTCGAGCAAACCCTCAGCCCGGAGCGGTGTTTCTGGGCTGGAGCGGCGACACCACGAGTGCGACTGACACCCTGACCCTGATCATGCGGCATCCCTACGACCTCACGGCCAACTTCATCGCCGTTCAAGTGGTGCAGCTCAGCGGAGCAGCCGACGCGCTTTTTGGGGCGACGAACCTGCGGCCAGAGGAAGCGGCCTTCCTGGACGCAGCAGGGAACCGAAACGGAGTGTACGACCTTGGAGATTTCCTTGCGGCCGAAGATCGTTCCCGAGTGCCGGCGCCGGCGGAGATAGCGGGGAGCACCAGACCATGAGAAAGGTCGCGACGCTCTCTCGGTACTGGCTGGTGGTAGTGGCCGGCGCGCTCGGCATGCTGACCGGCTGTTCAGGTCAGCCCTCCGCCCCGGTCGCGGCGACGCTTCAAGTCTCCCTGTCCACCCCGTTCAATGATGACGGCGCGCTGCTTTTCACCGTAACTGGCGGCCGAGTGGACTCGGTGGACGCGCCCGGCTATACCCTTTACACCAGCCAAACCGATCCTGCGACGCTGCAGGTGATACTGACCGGGAATCTGAGCCCCGGGATCGTGGCCCACGTTCACATCCCCGACGAGCGGGTCGCTTCCCAGTACTCAGCCAGCATCAACCAGGTTGCGGCTCGCGAGACATATGTCGCGCGCGATCCGGCGTCGTACCATGTGGAGCTGAAGCCGTAGTGACCCTCGCTTGACTTGGGCAGGACCCTGTCCGACCTTGCATTCATGACTGAACGCAGAGCCTTCTTCCGTTCGTGCGCACTGGCCCTGACCGGGCTGCTGACCTCGCGCACTGAACGGCTGCTGGCGGTAACCGGGCTCGATGCCGGTCCTGAAGATCCCGAAGTGCCCAATCAGGAAGTCGCCCGTATCCTGAAGCAGCTCTTCGGAGACCGTCCCATTCGCCGGGGACACGTGCAGTTGGATATGCCTATCGTGGCCGAGGACGGCCGGGTTGTTCCCGTCATCATCGAGAGCGACCTGCCGATGACCGATGATCGGTACGTGAAAGGCATCCATCTCATCGTGGATCACAACCCTGACCCGCACCTCGCCGCGTTTCATCTGACCCCGGCCATAGGCTCGGTGTCTGTCTCCACCCGCATCAAGATGAAGCGCACCACCTGGGTGCGGGCCATCCTGGAGACCAGTAACGGGGAGGTTTGGGCCGGGTACGCCCGGGTGCTCGTCACTCTCAACGGATGTGGATGATGATCAATGATATCGGCGAAGCCAGAATCCGGGTCCCCGACCAGATCAGACGGGGAGATCTCATTACCGTCAATGCTATTGTTTCCCATCCAATGGATACCGGCTTTTTCCGAACTGCAGAGGGCGATCCGATCCCGGCGTACTTCATCAAGGACGTCGTGGTCACCTACGGTAACCAGGAAGTCGCCCGGTTCGAGTGGACCTCCGGAATCAGCCGGGACCCGGTAGTGAGTTTTACGTTGAAGGCGGACAAGGAAGCACCTCTCACCATGGTGTGGTCCGACAATAAAGGGGCCTCCTTCAAACAGTCGGTCAACATCAGCTTCATCTCCGCCTGACCCTTTCGCTCGCTCCAATTCTCCTGCTCGTCGGACTTCTGGCCGGCCCGCGAGCCTCCTTCGCGCCGCCCCAGCCGATTCTTCGCCGCCTTGCTCCCGGCGTGTACGCCGCCATGGGCGATACCGGTCGAGGTTCTGAGGGCCGACCCAACGCCGGCTTCGTGGTAACCAGTGAAGGTGTTGTCGTCATCGACGCGCTGGCCAGCCCGCAGCAGGGGCAGCAGCTCGTAAATGCGATCCGGCGAGTCACCCAAGCACCCGTCATCTGGCTCGTCCTTACCCACCATCACCCGGACCATCATTTCGGCGCCATTGTGTTCCGCCGGCTCGGCGCTAAAGTCATCGCCCATCCCGATCGGCGGGTTCTCGCATCCGAGGCAGGCGAAGACGCGCTGATTGCGGATTGGGTGCGGGTGGTCGGGCTCGATGCCATGCGAGGATTCGAGTTCGCCGACACCCCCGATCGTCCGGTCACCGGGGGGGACACGCTCACGCTAGGGGACCGTATCATCGTTATCAGTCATCCCGGTGCTGCTCATACCGCTGGAGATCTCATGGTGTGGCTCCCGCAGGAGCGGGTGCTCTTCGCCGGCGATCTGCTGGTCGAGGACGGCGTGACGATGGTAGTCGACGGGAGCTCCGGTGAGCTGCTCAAGGCCTTGGCGGCAATCGACAGCCTGCATCCACGCGTGGTTGTGCCGGGCCACGGGGCCATACCGCGGGAGCCCTCCCAGCTGGTGGCCAAGACCAGAGAGTATATCTCCGGCCTTAGAACCGAGATGCGGGCGGCGGTGGAGCATGGAGTCCCGATGAACCGGGCGCTCGCGAGCCTTCCCCCGGCCGACCAGACCCGGCCCGTGTCGCTGAACTCGCGCCGCCGCCGCAATGCCCTTCGGGTATATCTGGAGGAGGAGCGATCCTATATGGGACTGGACTCAGCGCGGTGAGCGCCCTTTCGGCACTGCTGCTGTTCTCGACCCTGGTCAGGGCGGCGCCAGCCCCGCGACTGGTCTCTACCGATGAGCTGGCCGGCTGGCTGAAGAAGGGCCCGGTCAACATCGTCGATGTCCGAACCGATGTGTTCATCTACCTCAAGGACCACCTGCCGGGCGCGGTGTATCTCAATCCCGAGACGCTGCGCGCCAGTGACGGCGGGATTCCGGTGCAGCTCCTGAGCGCGCGAGCCTATAGCGAGCTCTTTTCCCGCATGGGACTCAGCTTCAGCAAGCCGGTTGTGATCTACAGCGCAGGAGAAACTCGCAACATCGATGCTACCTTCGTGGCCTGGCTGCTCGCCGGGTTCGGTCACCCGAGGGTGTATCTGCTGAACGGAGGCTACTTCAAGTGGCAACTGGAGCAGCGGCCTCTCGCTCGAGAGTACCCGAGGATTGCCGCTGTGGATTTTCCCATCGGCTCTTTTCGGCCGGAGCGCGCTTCACTCGAAGAGGTGCGGCGGGCGATCACCGACCACAGCGCCATACTGGTCGATGCGCGCCCCCCGGACCAGTATGCGGGCCAGGCCGGAGCCCAGATGCGGAGAGGGCACATTCCTGGGGCCATCAGCCACTACTGGCAGGACGATCTGACACAGGAGGGATTTGGCCACGTCTGGAAGTCGCCGGCGGAGCTGAAGGCCGCTTACGCCAAACAAGGCATCACGCCCGAACGCAACATCATCGTGTATTGCAACAGTACCACTGAAGCCAGCCACGTCCACTTCACATTGCGATATCTGCTGGGCTATCCGAGGGTGCGGATTTACGTCGGGTCGTGGACCGAGTGGGCTGAGCGGGCAGATCTGCCGGTGGAGACGGGGCAGCGGGGCAGGGTGGCAGCGGGGCAGTAGCACCCCGCTGTCACGTCACTTCATTGCAATACCACTCCGGAGCTGACCGGGGCGCCAGATCTTTCCGTTCTTCATGATCCACTCGACCGAATCCAAATTGTCGATGTCCGCCAAAGGATTCTTGCTGAGGAGCACCAAGTCGGCGTAGTGTCCCGGCTCGATGGTGCCGAGTCGCTGGGCGGCTTCACCGCCGATAGCGCGGGCCGCGTCGCGGGTGGCCGCGAGGAGGGCCGCGGTGGGCGTCAGGGATATGGAGTCCACCAGCAGGCGCAGCTCTCCGAACAGTGACGCTCGCTCGTTGGATGGCCCGTAGGCCACGTGATCACTCCCCGCGCTGATCCGGACGCCGCGGCGCACCGCTTCGCGAGTGACTTCCATGCCGAAGCCGGAGGCGGCCCGGACGTATTCCTCCTGCTCGGACGGAATGTGCCGCCGCTTGGCGTTGAAGTACGCCAGGCTATGCCTTGTGGCGTCCAGGGTGGGCTCGAAGAAGGTACCGAGCCGCGCCATAGAGTCGAGTGCATTCGTGATTCGGGGATCGTGCGCCGCTCCTACGGTGGCGACCTCCGCCGTAGCTACTTGGAGTGTTCCGTCGTTCACCAGGGTATCTCGCTCCTCGGGCGTGAACAGCTCGCCCGCAAACCCCGCCGCGTGGACGACTCCATCCTGCCCCGCAAGCGCTTGCTCCAGCGCACTGGCCGGCTGCACCCAGGCGTGCCCCCATACCGGCATGCCGGCACGATGAGCCGCGGCCACCAGTTTGGTGACCGACTCCAGATCCAGCTGGGCATACAGCTTGATGCCCATGGCTCCCGCTGCGCGGGCAATGGCTACTATGGAGTCCGGATCATCCGTACGGTTGTACATGATTGGCGTCCATCCCAGCGCCTGCATCGTCATGGCAGGTGGTTGACGGAACACGACGCCACGTGCGGTTCGAACACCCTGGAATCCGTTGAAGAAGAACCGGCGCCCCGCCACCAGCTGCATGGCGTAAACTCGGGGTGTGGCATCCAGAGTTCGGACCCGAGCCAGCAGTTCGGCCGGATTGGTTCCCATGTCACGGACAGTGGTGACGCCCTGAGCCAGAAGGTCTCGAAGGTCGAGCGACAGCTCTTCAGTGGCGCTGCCGGCCGTGAGGAACAACAGGTGGACGTGACTGTCAATCAGTCCCGGGATAAGCCACTGGCCGTTGGCGTCGATGGTGCGCGCGCGGCGCGGGACCGGGCACTCTCCGGCCGAGCCGGCGCAGAGGATTCGATCTCCTCGGATCAGGGTGACCGCATTGCTGACAGGGCCGCGGCCGGTACCGTCCCACAGGGTTGCCCGTACGATGGCCACCGTGGGGTCAGGCGCCGGAGCTTCTCGGAGCGGGGGCGGACTTCCGCCGCAGGCGCTCAAGACCAGCGTCAATGTGAGGACAGAGAAACCCATCGAGGGGAAAAGCTGCATACCGTGCGCTCCTGGCGCTGGCGGGCGACGCGGCATCAGCCGTTTGGGGGTCGGCACCCACCGGGACCCATCTCAAGATGCGGGGAAAGAATGCGATTGGCCGTGATTTCCGGAGCTACCTGGACCGTGACCAGGAACACTTTGCCCCAAGGTGCTAACCCGTTCAGCTTGCTCGGAATCCGCTATGCAGCCGGGTGCGTGGCCAACCTCTCTCCCAGTGTAAGACCTCCTCAATAAGAACGTGAAATCGTAAAAACAAGGTTCTGGGGTAAAAGAAGGCAAAGCACGTGCCAGGACCGACCATCGGCACGCTGCGCTGGTTGCGAGCCGGCTTTCCGCTCTCTAGTCTTCCCTTGTGCCCCTTCCCCCTCTCCATCGGCCCCGCCGCCGCCGGCTTACCCCGGCTATGCGCCGCCTCGTCCGGGAGCACGAGCTCACTCCCGCCGATCTCATTCAGCCCCTGTTCGTAGTTCATGGCAGCCGGGTGGAGCGCGAGATCAGCTCCATGCCCGGAGTGTTCCAACTCTCGGCCGACGAAAAACTTGACCGGGAAATCGATGATCTGCGAAGCCGTGAGATCGAGGCGGTTATTCTGTTCGGCCTCCCCTCCATTAAAGACGAGATCGGCAGCGAAAACTTTTCCGATGACGGGATCGTGCAGCGGTCGCTGCGTCGCATCCGGGAACGTCATCCGGACCTGCTCCTGATCACCGACGTCTGCTGCTGCGAGTACACCAGCCATGGCCACTGCGGTGTGATTCGGGATGGGTCGGTAGACAACGATGCCACCCTCGAGATTCTGGGCCGGGTCGGAGTGAGCCATGCGCACGCCGGAGCGGACATCGTGGCTCCAAGTGGGATGATGGATGGAATGGTTGCCGCGATCCGCTCGGCGTTGGATGGTGCAGGCCATCAACAGACAGCCATCCTGAGCTACGCGGTGAAATACGCCAGCGCGTTCTATGGGCCGTTTCGCGAAGCCGCAGACAGCGCGCCTGCCTTCGGTGATCGACGCCAATATCAGATGGATCCGGCCAATCTCCGAGAAGCCCTGCTGGAGGCCGCTTTGGACGAAGCCGAAGGCGCCGACCTTCTCATGATCAAGCCGGCGCTGGCCTATCTCGACGTGGTCCGCGCCGTCCGGGAGCGAACCCAGCTGCCGCTCTTGGCTTACAACGTGAGCGGCGAATACGCGATGGTGAAGGCCGCCGCGCGTCACGGCTGGATCGATGAGTGCCGGGTGGTGTTGGAGGCCCTGACCGGCATGCGCCGCGCCGGGGCAGACGCGATCATCTCCTACCACGCCAAGGACGCCGCCGTGTGGCTCAGATCGGCGGGAGCGGCATGACCGATACGCGGATCGCCCCGGGGGCAACCGCCGCGTCGGAGCGGTTGTTCGCGGCAGCGCAGCGAGTGCTCCCCGGAGGAGTCAACAGCCCGGTCCGGGCCTTCAAGGGCGTGGGCGGCGTGCCGCGGTTCATGGTCCGGGGCGAAGGCCCCTGCCTGATCGATGCCGACGGGAATCAGTACGTGGACCTGGTCCTCTCCTGGGGACCGTTGATCCTGGGTCACGCCCATCCCCATGTGCTCGCCGCACTGATCGAGACAGCCCGCCACGGGACCACGTTCGGCACCCCTACCGAGCTCGAGGTCCAACTGGCTGAACGGGTCGTTTCCACCTTCCCCGGACTGGACATGGTCCGCTTCGTGAGCTCAGGCACCGAGGCGGTCATGAGCGTCGTCCGGCTGGCACGAGCCGCCACTGGTCGGCGGTTGATATTGAAGTTCGACGGCTGCTACCACGGGCATGCCGATGCCCTGCTGGCGGCTGCAGGCTCCGGAATGGCCACCCTGGGATTGCCCGACTCACCCGGGGTAACGCCCGCGACAGTAGCGGATACGCTGGTGCTCGCCTATAACGATCTGGCCGCGGTCGAGACCCTCTTCGCGGTGCGAGGAGACGAGATCGCCGCGATTCTGGTGGAGCCGGTGGCGGGAAACATGGGAGTGGTACCTCCAGCCCCCGGGTTTCTCCAGGGTTTGAGGAACATCACTCACCGGCACAATGCGCTGCTGGTCTTTGACGAGGTGATGACCGGATGGCGGGTGCATCCTCAAGGCGCCCAGGTTCTCTTTGGCGTCACTCCTGATCTCACCTGTCTCGGCAAGGTGATTGGCGGTGGGCTTCCGGCCGCGGCCTACGGTGGGCGCCGGGATTTGATGGAGCTGATCGCTCCGGCAGGTCCGGTGTATCAGGCGGGGACGCTGTCTGGTAATCCGATCGCAATGGCGGCGGGCCTGGCCACGCTCGAGGAGCTGCGGCAGCCCGGGCTCTGGCAGCGTGCCGCCGACTGGGCTCAACGGGCAGGAACGTTGATCGCGTCCACTGCCGAGCGGGCCGGAGTTCCGGTTGTGGTCCAGCGCGTCGGCACCATGTTCACTCCGTTCTTTAGTCCAACGCCGGTTCGGACCTTTGCCGAGGTGAAACAGACCGACCGCGAGGCCTACAGCCGGTTCTTCCACGCCCTCCTCGAGTCCGGGATCTATCTGCCGCCCTCGGCCTTCGAGGCGTCGTTCACCTCCGTGGTCCACGGCGATCGGGAGCTGGAGCTGCTCGAGGGCGCGCTCACCACAGCATGGCAGCGGTAGCCATCGTCGGCGCCGGACTTACCGGCCTCGCCGCTGCCTATAGCCTGAAGCAGCGGGGAAATCGGGTTGTTCTTTACGAGGCTGCTGATCGCGCGGGCGGGGTGGTGCTGACCGAACGCCGCTCCGGCTACCTGGCCGAGCTCGGGCCCAACTCGATGTCCGCACCCACGCCGCTGGTCGGTGAGTTGCTGGGAGCGCTGGGGCTGGATGCCTCGCGAATCTTCCCCAACGCCCAGGCGCGCACCCGCTACATCGTTCGCCGGGGCAAGCTGGTCCGCCTGCCGCTTACACCGGCAGAGCTGCTCACCTCCCGGCTACTCTCCAACACCGCCAAGCTCGCCGTATTCGGCGAGCCCCTGATCGAGCGAGGGGACTCGCCGGTGGACGAGAGCGTCGCCGCCTTCATGCGCCGGCGTTTCAACCAGGAAGTTCTGGACTATGTCGTGAACCCCTTCGTCGCCGGGACCTTTGCCGGCGATCCGGAGCAGCTGTCCGTTCGCCATGCGCTGCCCCAGCTCCACACCCTGGAGCAAACTCACGGCTCCGTCATGAAGGCCTTCCTCAAGGCGGCCAAGGCCGAGCGGGGTTCCAGCACGGCTGCGCCAGGCGTATCTCCGCTGATCTCTTTTCGGGGGGGACTGCAGGAGATCGTCGACGCCTTCGTCCGCGAGCTCACCTCCGAGCTGCGACTCAGGGCGCCGGTTACCCAGCTACGCAGCGGAGGCCGGGGCTGGACCGTGGGTGCGGCATATCAGGGGGCGGAGACGTATGACGCGGTGATCTACGCCGCGCCGGCGCACAGTCTGGACGACATCGACCTTGATCTCACCGGTGGAGAGCGCCTGTCCACGCTCTCCAGCATCGTCCATCCACCGATTGCCGTTCTGGCGCTTGGATTCCCTCGCGAGCAGGTGGCTCACCCGCTGGATGGTTTCGGATTTCTCGTTCCCGAGGTTGAGCGGCGTCGGATCCTGGGCGGCATCTTTTCATCGACGCTCTTCCCCGATCGCGCGCCCGAGGGGTTTGTGCTGCTCACGGTGTTTGCCGGAGGCACCCGCAATCCCGACTTCGTCGAAGCCGATCCCCAAACCCTCACAGCCAGGGTGCTGGACGATCTGAGGATTCTGCTGGGTACCCGGGGAGAGCCGTCCTATCGGGCAGTGCAGATCTGGCCCAAAGCCATCCCTCAGTACGTGCTTGGATACGGCCGGTTCAAGGACATCGCGGACCAGGTAGAGCAGAACAATCCCGGGCTCGCTCTTGCCGGCACCTATCGCGACGGCGTCTCCCTCAACGAGGCGATCAGCTCGGGAATCAGAGCCGCCGATCGGGTAAGCACGATGCTGAGCAAGGAACCCGTCGCCGGCGGGGTCTCGGCGGCGGAGCTGCATTGAGTCTGCCGAACCGATCGCTCCGGATCGGTACCCGGGGCAGTGCACTTGCTCGCTGGCAAACCGGACGGATCCGATCGCTGCTGGCGGCGGCGGGATTCAGCGCGGAGCCGGTCGAGATCAAGACCACAGGCGACCTCACACCCGACGTTCCCCTGTCCCGGATCGGCAGCCGCGCGCTGTTCACCAAGCAGATCGATGACGCGCTCCTTGCCGGGCGGATCGATCTCGCAGTTCACTCCCTGAAGGACCTCCCCACCAGGTTGCCGGACGGTATCGTGATCGGAGCAGTGGGCGAGCGCGAAGATCCGCGAGACGCGCTGGTCGGCCGCAGCTCTATCAGCTGGGAGGAGCTGCCTCGGGGGGCCGTCCTGGCCACCAGCAGCCTCAGACGGCGGGCGCAGATGCTGTACCACCGGCCGGATTTGCGGATCGTAGACATCCGGGGAAATGTCGATACCCGACTCGCCAAGCTCGCGGCCAGCACCGACTGGTCGGGCATTGTCCTCGCCACTGCCGGCCTGGTGCGACTCGGAGCGGAGAACCGGATCGGCGAGCGGCTGTCTCCCGACCTGTTGTTACCCGCACCCGGGCAGGGCGCTCTGGCCATTACGGTACGAGCGGATGATGAGCCCGTCCTCACCCTGGTCCGTTCGGCGCTGCACGACTCTGGAACCGCGCTCACGATCTCCGCCGAGCGGGCGTTCCTGGCGGGATTGGAGGGAGGGTGCCAGGTCCCCATTGCGGCATACGCTGAACGCCAGGGAGAAGGCGGCGATATCCTGCTGCACGGGAGGGTGGTCGCTCCGGACGGTAGGACATTGATCGAGGGCCGCCAGCGGCGTGCAGTGACCGGTGAGGCAGATGCCGGGGAGCTGGGGTCGATGCTGGCAGACGAGCTGTTAGGGCAGGGGGCTGGGGATATTCTCGCTCAGGCTCGGGCCGGTGTGCCGGCCATCAGCGAGCCCTGATGGAGACGCTGGTCATCACCGCCTCGTCTGGCTCTTTCTCCGGCCTGGCCGACGAGCTCCGGAAGATCTCGGTGCAGGCACTCGACCGGCCACTGATCAGCTCCCAGCCTCCTGACGACTGGGCCCGGTTGGATGAAGCACTCCACCATAAAGGCCGCTACGGCTCGCTCGCGCTTACCTCACCCCGAGCCGCGGCCGCAGTTGCGGATCGGATTCGGGCTGGCGGCATCAGCTGGGTGGGCCACACTCCCCGAGTGTGGGCGGTTGGAGCAGCCACGGTAGAGGCGCTGCAGGGCGTGGTCGGGCCCGTCCAGGGAAACTTTCCAGAGGCGCATGCCGACCTGGGCGCGGCCGAGCGGCTCGCGCAGGTCATGCTGTCTGCCGGAGCGGCCGATCCGGTGCTGTTTCCCTGCGGCGAAAACCGCCGTGACGAGCTCCCCAGTATTCTGCGCGCCAACGGACTGGTGGTGGACGAGGTGATATGCTATCGGATGCTGCTGGCCAGGGCAGAGCAGGCGAGGGACGCGATCGCAGGAGCCTCCATGGTGCTCGTGGCCAGCCCGAGCGTGCTTCAGCTTCTGGTGGAAGCGTGCCCTGCTTCAGCCCGGCCGGCGCTGATTGCCATCGGTCCAACCACTGCCGCGGCGGCGCGATCCGCCGGCTGGCAGCCCGCCGCAGTGCCCACGGCTCCTTCGACCCCTGCTCTCGTTTCGGCGATCGCGGGGCTCCTGTCACCTCGCTAGCGTGAACGATCTCCTGCTCAGGGCCTGCCGCAAGGAGCCGGTAGAGCGTCCGCCGGTCTGGATGATGCGCCAGGCCGGCCGCTATCTGCCGGAATATCGAGCCGTGCGGGAACGGGCCGACTTTCTCACCATGGTGAGAACCCCCGAGCTGGCGGTGGAAGTCACCCTCCAGCCGGTGGAGCTGATCGGGGTGGATGCGGCGATCATCTTCAGCGATATCCTGATCGTTCCCCAGGCCATGGGGATGCGGTTGTCGGTGGACGAGGGCGTGGGTCCGCGGTTCCATCAGCCTTTGCGCTCAGCCCGGGACTTCGAACGGCTGAGGGACGTCTCGCCGGAAGAAGGTTTCGGGTACATGCTCTCCGCCTTGCGGCTGGCTCGGCAGGAGCTGGACGGGCGGGTGCCGTTGATCGGGTTTGCCGGAGCCCCCTGGACCCTGCTCAGCTATATGATTGAAGGTGCCGGCTCCAAGTCATTCAGCTACGCGAAACGTTTGCTGGTGGAGTCGCCCTCGACGGCGCATGCCCTGCTGGGGCGGCTGGCGCGCGTGGTGGGAGACTTTCTGGCCGCCCAGGTCAGAGCTGGAGCGCAGGTGCTGCAGCTGTTCGACTCCTGGGCGGGAGCGCTGGGCCCCCGTGATTTCCGCGAGTTTGCCCTTCCTTATATGAGTGAAGCCATCGGCATAGCGCAGAAGGCCGGAGCGCCGGTCATAGCCTTCTGCCCCGGCTCGGGGTGGGCCCTGGAGGAGATCGCGCGGTCCACCGGAGCGGACGTAATCGGAGTCGACTGGCAGACTAACGCTGCCGAGGCCCGGCTGAGGCTGCCGGCCGACCAGGTGACCCTGCAGGGGAATCTCGATCCCTGCTGGCTGTACGCCCCGCCCGCGCTGCTGCGGGAGCGCACGCACCAGATGCTCGAGGCCTTCGGCGGACGGTCCCACATCGCCAACCTGGGACACGGCATTCTTCCGGACACGCCGGTAGCCCACGCCCGAGCCTTCGTCGATGCCGTACGGGAGTGGCGCGGCCCGTGATGCCGCCTGGTTTCCGCGACAAGGCCGCCGAGCGAATCACTCAGCTGCACGATGCGACGACGGAGCTCTTTACCAGGCTGGACCAGGGTGGGTCCTTTCGGGAAGACCAGTGGGAGCGCCAGGGGGGCGGCGGTGGGGTGAGCCGGGCGCTCACCGAAGGCGCGACCTTCGAGAAGGCCGGCATCAACCGCTCTCTGGTTGAAGGCACGCTGGCTCCGGAGCTGGCGCAGCGGATCGGAGCTCAGGGGGCGCGCGCCGCCACCTTCTTCGTGACCGGCATGAGTCTGGTGGTCCATCCCCGGAGTCCAATGATTCCCACCGTCCACCTCAACGTTCGGTACTTCGAGATCGGGGATAGCGACGGGGAGCCGGTTGACGCCTGGTTCGGGGGAGGCACCGATCTCACGCCGACTTATCCCTATCCGGAAGATGCGGCTCACTTCCACCGTACGCTCAAGGCGGTCTGCGATCGCCACCACCCGACCTTCTACCCCAGGTTCAAGCTCTGGTGCGATCACTATTTCGTAAACACGCACCGGAACGACGAACGCCGGGGCGTCGGCGGGATCTTCTTCGACAACCTGAGGGCGGGAGAAGGCGGGCTCAGCCTCGAGCGTTTGCTGGAGTTCGTGACCGACGTGGGTGGCGTTCTTGAGTCGGCGTATGCTCCTATAGTCGAGCGGCGCCGGAGCACTGCCTATAGTGAAAGGGAGCGCCGGTTTCAGCTGTCGCGCCGGGGACGCTACGTCGAGTTCAACCTGGTACACGACCGAGGTACCTTGTTCGGTCTTCAGACCGGGGCCCGGATCGAAAGCGTGCTGATGAGCCTGCCGCCGCTGGCAGCCTGGGAGTATTCGCCGGAGTATCCGGTGGGCTCCTTCGAGGCGGAGCTGCTCGCCATGCTGGAGCCGCGGGAGTGGTCCGGCGGAGCTTAACTTGCCTCCGCCACGAGCCGCCCTAGTTTAGACCTGCTGATGCAGGGGTCTGGGGCTCAATCTTCGCCTAAGGGGTATGTGAGCGCTTCGGCTTCTTCCCGGTCCGGATCAGTCGATCCCGGCCGAGCTATGATTTTATGTGTGGAACGCGATCCCTACGTGCGGGAGCTGGAAACCTTCTTCCTCACTGAAGCCGGGTTTAGCGTCACCTTTGCTGATGATGGAGTGAAGGCACTGGAGCTGGCCCAACAGCTCCACCCGAACGTTATCATCACCGAAATTCTGGTCCCCAGGCTGGACGGCCTGGCGCTCTGTCGCCGGCTCAAGTCCGATCCGGCCACCAGCGACATCGCCGTTCTCGTCTTCAGCCTGCTCTCCGCCGAAAGCCGGGCCAAAGACGCCGGGGCCGACGCCTTCCTACCCAAGCCACTGTCGCCGCAACTGCTGAAAGAGCGGGTTCGCAGCGTGCTCCATGCCAAATCCACGAAACAGGAAAGCAAATCCCCAGCAGCCCGGGAGCTCCGGACATGAGTGCCGCTCCTGACACAGTCGCTGGCGCTGTTTCCGCCGCCCGGATCTCCACGGGTAACCGGGAGGCAGACCTTGTGCTCGGCGGTGGGTTCGTCCCCAGCTCCATCAATATCGTGATGGGGGAGCCGGGCACGGGGAAAACGCTCTTCGCCGAGCAGCTGCTGTTCGCCAATGCAGACGGCGACCGGCCCGTGCTGTACCTGACCACTCTTTCGGAGCCGCTGAGCAAGGTGATCACCTACCTGCAACGGTTCCATTTCTACGACGAGGCCAAGCTGGGAACGGCAGTGGTGTATGAAGATGTCGGGGCAGCCATGGCGGAGGAGGGGCCGGGCGCCCTGGTCGACCATCTCCGTAGCGCCATTGAGACGCTGGGCCCCAAGCTCATCGTCATCGATTCCTTCAAGGTCATCCACGATCTCTCGAGCTCTCAGCGGGAGATCCGGGAGCTGATCTCCACCATGGGGGGTCTGCTCAGCGCCTACGCTACCACCACCATCCTGGTAGGGGAGTACTGCCTCGACGATATCGCTCGCTACCCGGAGTTTGCCGTCGCCGATGGCATCGTGGAGTTTGCCCGGCAGAAACGAACCACCACCGACGAACGGTTCATGCGGGTGAGTAAGCTCAGGGGGAGCTCGTACCTCGAGGGACTCCACGCCATTCACATCACCGCCGATGGCGTCCAGGTATATCCCCGGCTGGTCAGCCCCGATGTTCCCAAGGGGTATCGGATATCCGACGAGCGAGTCGGGACCGGCATCAGCGGGCTGGATGAGATGTTGGGCGGAGGGCTTCGCCGGGGAACCACCTCGCTGGTCATCGGTCCCACCGGCTCGGGAAAGACCACCCTGGGACTGCAATTCGCCCTGGCTGGTGCCGCGGCCAATGAGCCTACACTGTACGTGAACTTCCAGGAGAACCCGACCCAGTTGGGCAACATCCTGAATGCCCTCGACCCCAGCGGAGCCGACGCCGGCCGGCCTCATCTTCACTTCCTCTATACCAGCGCAGTAGAGCTGCAGATCGACCGGACCATCGTCGAGATGTTCTCGATGATCGAGGCCCAAGGGATCCGGAGGGTGGTCATCGATGCCGTGGGCGACCTGGCCATGGCCGCGAGCGACCAGCAGCGGATTCACGACTACCTGTATGCTCTGGTGCAGCGCTTCACGGTCCGCGGGATCACCGCGTTCCTGATGCTGGAAGACACCGCCCAGGGCCCGTTGGGAAGCTCCGCTCCCGCGACGGCTTTCGGACGGCTGAGCTACCTCTGTGACAATTTGATCCTGCTCGAATTGAACCGGGGCAAGCGCCTCCGCCGCTACATCAGCATCTATAAGACCCGAGCCAGCCACCACGACGACAAGGTGCATACCCTCCGGCTCACCGGCAGCGGGATGCATGTCGAGTAGCGCCGGACGCACCAGCGGCAGTATCAGGGCCGATCTCCCCGCCCTGACTCTCCTGCGGCAGCTGACCCGCCTGAGCCGGGCGGTGGCGCAGGCGGAGTCCCTGGACCAGATCCTCCAGCTTGCGGCCAACCACGCCTCGGCGATTCTGGATGCGGAGCAGAGCCTGGTCATGCTGGTGGGCGACGACGGGCTCGCCCACGTCCGCGCTTCGGTAGGGGTCGACGCCCGCGTGGCCAACACCCTCCGAGGCAAGCTGGACGAGAATCTCATTTCCCACCTGCGAAGCGTGCTGGTATCGGGGCAAGGGTCGTTCATGGCCATCCCCTTGATCGTGCAGGGAGAAGTTACCGGCCTTCTGGCAGTGACTCGCGCAGGAACGGAGCCTTGGGAAGACGAAGATGAGATGGTGCTCGCCGCCGTGGCCGACCAATCTGCCGCACCCATCGAGATCGCACGGTTGTCCGAGGAAGTCCGCCAGGCTCGGCTGGTCGCGGAAAACGCCAGGCTGGGCCAGGCGGAGCGTGCCGCCCGCGCCGAGCTGGAGGCCGAGCGGGCGCGACTGGCAACCGTGCTGGACAACATCCCGGTCGGTGTAATTCTGGCCGAGGCGCCTTCGGGTCAGGTCACCTTCCGCAACCGGACGGTCTCTCAGCTCCGGGGGAGTGCGGAGGATCAACCGGGAGCGCTCGCGGGACACCCCGAGCTCACCGGATATCATAGCGACGGGCGGCCCTACGACCCGGATCATTGGCCGCTGGTCCGGGCAATCCGGGGCGAGACCGTGAGCGGGGAGGAGATCGAGGTGGTTCGGCCGGACGGCACCCGCGCCATTTTGAGCGTCAATGCGGCACCGATTCGGGGTGGGGATGGAATTGTCGTCGCGGCCGTAAGCACCTTTCATGACGTCACCCATCGCCGGCGGGTCGAACAACATCTTCGCCAGGTTCAGCAGATGGAAGCGGTGGGGCGCCTCGCAGGAGGAGTGGCCCACGAGACCAACAACCAGATGAGCGTGGTGCTCTCGGCAGCGTCATTCATCCTGCAGCGCGACGATGTGCCCCAGCAGGTGCGGGCCGACGTGGAGAGCATCCAGCGAGCAGCCCAGCGCACGGCGGCGGTGACGGCCCAGCTCCTCGCCTTCGGACGGCGGCAGATTCTGCGGCCTCAGGTCCTGAATCTCAACGACGTGATCGAGGAGTTTGCTCCGGTGCTCCGGCGCACGCTGGGCGAAGATTCCACGCTGGAGCTGCGTCCGGATGCGGGCATCGGACCGGTGCGGGCCGACCGGGGACAGATCGAGCAGGTCCTGCTCAATCTGGCCCTCAACTCGCGTGACGCGATGCCGCGGGGCGGTCGACTTACCATCGAGACCGGCTCGGTCCAGCTGGATCAGGAGTACGCCAGCTTCAGGTCTGATGTGACCATCCGGCCCGGCCCTTACGTCCTGATCACCGTGAGCGACACCGGAGAGGGCTTCGACCGGAAGACCCTGAACCACCTGTTCGAGCCGTTCTTCACCACCAAGCCGGTGGGACAGGGCACCGGGCTGGGATTGTCTACCGTTTACGGAATCGTGAAGCAATCCGACGGATACATCTGGGCCTACAGCGAGCCAGGGCAGGGCGCCACCTTCAAGATCTACCTGCCCAATGAGGTGTCTGCGAGCGCGACCCCGCCCGTGAATGACCCCGAGCCGGTTGGCGCAAATGAAGGCGAGGTGGTACTGGTAGTGGAGGACGAGGAGGCGGTCCGCGGCATGACCGGCCGGCTGTTGGAGAGCGAAGGGTACCAGGTGCTGACCGCCGGGGACGGGGCTGAAGCCCTGGAGGCTATCCGGTCCCACACTGGGCGGCTGGACCTGGTGATCACCGACGTGGTGATGCCCTCGATGAACGGACGCGAGCTCGCCGCGCAACTTCGGCAGCTACGGCCGGGACTACCCGTTCTCTTCATGTCCGGCTATACCGATGACGAGATGGTCCGGCGGGGCCTGATCGAGCCGGATCACCCCTTCTTGAGCAAGCCGTTCACGCTGGAGACCCTGGCCAGCGCGGTGCGGGTGCTCATCGATCAAGCCGCCCAAGGCTCGAGCACGAATTAACCCCCTGAACGAGGCAAAACTGATGAGCACAGCAACAGCAGCCAAGCGACAGGTCCTGACTCAGCGCCGGGACGCCCGGCTGCAGACGCCGACCGACCTGACGCCCGCGGCCACCAAGGAAGTTTCCGCCGTGATGAACGCTATCCTGGCGGATGTTTTCGCCCTCTACCTGAAGACCAAGAACTTTCACTGGCACATGAGTGGTCCCCACTTCAGGGACTATCATCTCTTGCTCGACGAGCAGGCTGACCAGCTGTTCGCGATGACCGATCCCATTGCCGAGCGGGTGCGCAAGCTCGGTGGTTTGACCCTCAAATCGATCGGCAACATCGCCCAGCTGCAGCGGGTGAGCGACAACGATGCGGACTTCGTGGAGCCCTCGGATATGCTGGCTGAGCTCAGGGAGGACAACAAGAGTCTGGCCGAGCGGCTGCGTGAGGCGCACAATGTGTGCGAGGAGCATCGCGATATCGCCACCGCCAGCCTGATCGAGGTGTGGATTGACGAGACCGAGCGGCGAACCTGGTTCCTGTTCGAGTCGGACCGGCGGGGGGATTCATCCGGCCATTGAGAATAGGCGCTAGGTCTAATGTCGTCCGGGTCGCGGCGGCATTAGATGAGGCATGAGCGGATCTCTGATCCACAGCGACGCCGCTAAACTCGAGGCGACCCAGGAGGCAGCCATGAGCACCACCGCAACCCGCAGTGAAGACTCGACCACCGAGGCCCGGCTGTCGAAGACCGACCTGAAGCTCGAAGTGATCACCATCCCGGTCTCGGATTTTGATCGCTCCAAGGAATTCTACGGACGGCTTGGCTGGCGGCTCGATGCCGATTTCAGAAACGGAAGCGAGCGCGCCATCCAGTTCACACCTCCCGGTTCGCCCTGCTCCATTCACTTCGGAATGCAGGGCAAGCCGGGGTCGGCCCAGGGATCGTTCCTGGTGGTCTCCGACATTCAGGCCGCGCGGGACGAGCTGGTGCAGCGCGGAGTCGAGGTGAGCGAGGTCTTCCATTTCGCCGCCAGTCCGGCGCCGTTCGGAGGACAGGTCAGCGGGGCTGCGCCGGACCACCAGAGCTACGGCTCGTACGCCACGTTCACCGACCCGGATGGCAATGGCTGGATACTGCAGGAGGTCACCACCCGGTTCCCCGGGCGGATTGACGCCACGGAGACGGCGTACAATTCGGTCAACGACCTCGCGAGTGCGCTCCGCCGGGCGGAAGCGGCCCACGGGGAGCACGAGAAGCGCACCGGCGAGCGGGATGCGGACTGGCCCAGCTGGTACGCCGCGTACATGGTGGCGGAACATGCCGGCAGCGAGCTGCCGGTGTGAGGGCCTGGTGCGGGGCCTGCAGATGGTTGCGTGTGAGCGAGTGGCGTGGGCCACTCGCAGGACGACCGCTAGTGGGAACAGGTCGACGGGACCACGATGTAAAGAACTGCTAATGTGACCATCGCCGGAGACCCTGGAAGGAGTTCAGCAATGCGATCTGACATGGTGCCCGGAGCGAGGTTCCCCGACTACGAGCTGCCCGACCACAGCCGCAAGCCCCGACGGTTGAGCGAGCTGCAGGGCGAGGACCCGCTGATCCTCACGCTCGCCCGCGGGCACTACTGTCCCAAGGAGCACCAGCAGCACCTGGAGTTGGCCGCGTTCTATCCCAAGATCGCCGTGGCGTACACCCAGATCGTCACCATCGCGACCGACGACCACCACACCCTCCAGGAGTTCCGGGCGTCGGTGGGAGCCCAATGGACCTTCCTGTCGGACCCGGATCGGATGGTGCAGCGGGACCTCGAGATCCAGGAGTACACCGACCCCGAGCACGACCCGATGATCCCGCATACCCTGGTGCTCAAACCGGGACTGATGATCCATCGGATCTACAACGGCTACTGGTTCTGGGGCCGGCCGTCGGTGGTCGACCTCTGGCACGACCTGCGGGAAGTCTCGAGCGAGATCCGGCCGGACTGGGACCTGAGCAGGCCTGGGCTCCGCGAAGCCTGGGACGCCGGAGACGTCTCGCCTTTCCACGGGTGGAACAAGCGGGGAAACCGGAAAGCACTTGCCACAGGTGTGGGCCCGGTGCACCGGTAGGCTGCTCCCGATACTTAGACCTAGGTCGTTGTACTATCAGGCGTTGTACGCACGAGCCGGAACCGCCAAAGTGGTGGCGGGCGGTGGCACGGCTCTGGCTCATCGGGGCGGGACTCCACACTCACAATTCTTGCGCAACTTCGGTTGGGAAAACTCTATGCGATCGATCGCTCTGCGTGCTGCCGTAGGCGGAATGCTGGTACTGGCCTCGGCCTGTGGTGACGACGGCGGCAGCACCACCCCGCCGGAGAACACCAAGCCGAACGCCAGCTTCACAACCCCCTCCTGCGTGGCGGGCGTTCCCTGCACCTTCACCAGCACCAGCACCGACGATGTCGCGGTGACCGGGTGGAGCTGGGATTTCAACGGCGACGGCACTGCCGACGCCACCACCGCTACGGCCGCATACACCTTTGCTGCGGCCGGCGATTATCCCGTCACCCTGACCGTCGTTGATGCCGCGGGTCTGAGCGATGACGTGACCACCACGGTCACCGTTGCCGCGGGCAATGGCGCCCCGGTAGCCGACTTCGCCCTGCCGACCTGTGTCATCAACGTGGCCTGCAACTTCTCCAGCAGCAGCACCGACGATGTGGCGGTGACCGGATGGAGCTGGGATTTCAACGGCGACCAGACGGTTGACGCGACCACGGCCGACGCCTCCTTCACCTACACCGCGGCCGGCGACTACAATGTCAGTCTGACCGTGGTGGACGCCGATGGGCACAGCAGCACCAAGACCCAGACCATCACCATCGCCCCTCCGGGGGTGAACACCCCGCCGACGGCCAGCTTTACCGTCACCTGTAATGGCACCACCTGCAACTTCACCAGCACCAGCACCGACGCAGCCCCGGGTACCATCGCTGCTTACGCCTGGAACTTTGGTGATGCCGGGACGTCGGACCAGCCCAATCCGCAGCACGTCTACGTGGTTACCGCTCCGCGGAGCTTCGACGTGAGTCTCACGGTCACCGACAACGAAGGCGCCACCGCGGTGGCCACCCAGACCGTTGCCGTGACGCCGGGCCCGGCTGCCACCGAAGGGTGCGTCGCCAAGACGATCGGGAACCCTTCCCGGAACATCGTGGACTGCGCCTTCAACGTGCCAACCAGGTCCACCATGAAGGTGACGATTCTCGGCCTGGCCTGCGAGAACATCCCGGGCGGGCAGCGGGTGGTGGCGCCGCCCCCGATCAACGACCAGATGTTCCTCAACGTCTGCACCTTGCCGGTAGGCAGCGCGATCGGGATCTTTGGCGGGCCGCTGGACGAGCTGATTGTGTACGAGGCGGGATCGCAGGTGGTGATCCGGTTCTTCCAGGGCTTTGCTGACGCCCACGGAGCGCTCTGGCCCAATCCTCCCTCTGCCACCTTCGAGGGAACCTATCCCGACTGGACCATGCACTTCGAGGATGGCTCTCAGTTTGGCCAGCCGGGCGAGCCGGACTTTGCCGACGTGGTCATCGGGCTGCACGCGACGGAAAAGGTCGGCAAGTAGCAGTAGCCGCGCTCGCGGCTGACAACCAAGTTCATTCCGGCCCCTGTTCTCCATCGCGGAGAGCAGGGGCCGTTTGGTTTTCAGCCTTGCGACCGCACCAACCGGGGTCGACATTGCGATAGACCCAGGCGAGCGGAGGAACCGATGGGAGCCACGATAAAAGACATTTTCGGCCAGGCTGACACCGCCGAGCCGGCAACACCAGGAACGTACGGAGAGGCGCCCAGCGGATATCGTCTGCCGGAACAGATTCGCCTCGGACCAGTCAGGCTGCAGGTCAGCGACCTCGCCCGGTCGCTCGCCTTCTATGAGGACGTGCTCGGCCTCAGGCCGCTGGAGCGGGACACGGCGGAAGCCACCCTTGCCCCGCAGGAGAGCAACATTCCGCTGGTCTATCTCCGGGCCCGAAGAGGCGCGCGAACCCTACCGAAGCGCGGGGCGCTCGGTCTCTATCACTTTGCCATTCTGCTGCCGGACCGTGCGTCACTGGGCCGATTCGTTCGCCATCTGGGTGAGATCAACGCTCGGGCCGGTGCCGGCGACCATCTGGTGAGCGAGTC
>DASUVR010000401.1:0-12871 GCA_036378855.1 Gemmatimonadales bacterium
GGTCAGGCGGTCAGGCGGTCAGGCGTGACGATCTTTTACGCGCCACGACAGTATAAATGACGACGTTAATACCAATGACCAGCATACCCAGACCCCACTGAACCTCTCGGGTGAGACCGGCCGGATAGAGCACCGGCAGGATGTAGTGCTCCACGAATCCCCCCTGGTACCCCTGCAGCCCGGCGCTCTCCCGCAACCGCTTTTCCAGCGGCGTGAGCGGACAAATCCAGCCGACCAGCTCGATCAGCGCCCCATACAGCGCCACGGGCAGGTGCACGTAGGCCAGCCGCGGCCAACGGAGCACCAGCAGGCCGCCGAAAATAACGAAGAGAACGAAGGCGAAGTGGAGGATGACTACGAGGTCAGCGAGCATGCGCGGTCACGCGGCAGGCGGTCAGGCGGTCAGGCGGTCGGATGATGAAACAGTCCGCCTGTCCGCCCTTCCGGCCGTCATGCAGTCACCAGTTCCCGCTCCTTTTGATTTTCCGCCGCCACCTTCGCCGAGACCTCGGGCGGCGCCTCGGCGTACCCGTGGAATTTCTGCCGATGGGTGCCCCGTCCGTGAGTGATCGAGTGCAGTGTGGTGGAGTACTTGTACAGCTCCGCCTCGGGCACCACCGCCTTGACCTTGGTCAGCCGGCCATCCTGCTCGGTCCCGAGGATCTGCCCCCGGCGGGAGCTGAGGTCTCCCATCACGTCCCCCAGCACATCATCCGGGGTCCAGACCTCCACGTCCAGCAGCGGCTCGAGCAGCACCGGCCGGGCCTTGGGAGTAACGTTTCGGAAAGCCAGGATGCCGGCGAGCTTGAACGACATTTCGTTGGAATCCACATCGTGGTAGGAGCCGTCGTAGCACTCCACCTTGAAATCGACCAGTGGATAACCGGCCACGACGCCGCGCACCGCGGCCTCCTGAACTCCCCGGTCCACTGCCGGGATGTATTTCCCGGGAATCACCCCGCCCACGATCTCGTTCACGAACTCATAGCCCGCTCCCCGCGGTAGCGGCGCGACCCGAATCCAGCAGTCGCCGTACTGGCCCCGTCCGCCGGATTGTTTCTTGTGCTTCCCCTGGCCTTCCGCCCGACCTTTGATCGTTTCACGATAGGCGACGCGGGGACGGACCAGCTCGGCGTGAACCCCGAACTTCCGCTCCAGCCGGTTCAGGATGGTGTCGAAGTGCCGCTCGCCCATTCCATGAATCAGCGTCTGGCCCAGCTCCGAGCTGTACTCGAAGTGGAAGGTGGGATCTTCCTCGTGCAGCTTGTGCAGACCGGCCGCAAGCTTGTCCTCTTCCCCTCGCTGTTTGACCACTACCGCGGATGTGGCCACTGCCTCGGGGAATGGAATAGGTGGCAGCCGGACGGGGGCCTCCCTCCAGCAGAACGTATCGCCGGTGTGGGTATCCTTCAGCTTGGCGACCGAGCCGATGTCTCCGGCTGACAGCCGCTCCACCTCCATTCGCTCTCTCCCCTGCTGAACGGACAGGTGGTTCAGCTTCTCCACCGTCTCGTGTTCGGCATTGAAGACCTCACCGCCGTTGCGGATCTCGCCGGTGTACAGCCGGAACAAGGTCACGTCACCCACATGGGACTCGGACAGCGTCTTGAAGACCCGTCCGACCAGCGGGGCATCCACCGGCGGCTTCACCTCGGCGGGCGAGGGAAACAATTCCACCATCTTCTTGAGCAGCGTGCGGGTGCCATAGGTCAGCTCACCGCTGCCACAGAAGAGCGGAACGATGGATCCCTCGATCACCGCCCGCTTGATCGCCTTGATGAAAGCCTCCCGCGAGATCTCCTGGCCCCCCAGATAACGCTCGATCAGCTCGTCGTCGGTAGAGGCCACCGCCTCGGTGAGCTGCTCGGTGTACTGCTGAAAAAGGGCCTGGTACTCCTCGGGGATCGGTACGATGTCATACTCACCGGTCTTGGTGCCCTTCTTATAGAAGTGGCAGTGACCGGAAAACAGGTTGATGATCCCGTGGAAGTCGTGCCCGTCGCCGATGGGGATCTCGACCGGGACGACCTTGGGGCTCAGATGGGTCTTCACATCATTGAAGACCCGCTCGAAGTCGGCGTGCTCCTTGTCCATCAGAGATACGAAGAGGATCCGGGGCAGGTGCAGCTGGTCGCAGACTTCCCAGACTTTCTCGGTGCCCACCTCCACCCCACCCGTCCCGCTGAGAACGACGACGGCGGCATCGGCCGCGTTCAGGCCGCTGACGACCTCGCCGAAATAGTCGAGGTAACCCGGAGTGTCGATGAGATTGATCTTGGTGTCGAGCCACTCGGCGTAGCCGAGGCCCAGATTGATGGAGTGTTTGCGTTCGATTTCGTCGGGAGAATAGTCGGTGAGCGTAGTACCGTCTTTGATGGAACCGTGGCGTCGGCTGGCGCCGCTTACGAAGGCCAGGGCATCTACCAGGGACGTCTTTCCGCTGGCCCCGTGCCCGACAAACGCCACGTTTCTTATGGCGTTGGAGCCATAGACCTTCATGGCCTCCACCTCCTAGGAAAAGTGTATTTCCAAGGTGGCTGCCGCGCTGACGGTTGTCAAATGGGGGTCGCGAGTCATGAGTCACGGGTCACGAGTTCTGGGACGCCGACTTTCCTAAACTCGCGACTCGCGACTCGTGACTGCCTTCAGGGCCAGCGACGCTCGTACCGCATCTCTTGAGGAATCGATTGGAGCCATCCGTAGCGCCGCATACACCACCGGAGCCGGCTCACCCGACTCCTGCACCGACCAGGCGTAGCACATGGTGGCAGCCGGATGATGGCTCAGGCCGAACAGCGATACTGCGCCGTCAAATACGAGGGTATCTCCCAGACTCTCCCGAACATGCTCGCTCGAGATATAGTTGGCCTCGCAGCGGTGGAGCTCCTCCACCGCCTGCTTCAACGCCATGAAATCCGCTCTACTCATTCAGCCTTATCCTCAACGATCCGCACGATCGACCTCGTCGGCACTCAGGTGCCGTTGGGCGCCCACCTTGGGCGGCGTGCCTGTCAACATTGCCTTGGCCACCTCGAACAGCACGACCGGGGCCGGCTTGTTGACTTTGAGGTACACCACCGACTGGACGTCTACCAGTACCAGCGCTAACCGCGGGTCGTCGGGACCTCCGTCCCGCTCCCCGCCCTGGTCTCCGAACCAGGCTTTCCAGTCCTTTTGATAGAGCTCCCGAATCGCCTGGCGGTCCTGGCTGATTGTGGCCGTTCCGCTGACCGAGACCCATTCCCGGGTCCGATCCTTATAGTAGGCCAGGTTGACGTGAGGGTCGAACTCCAGCTCGTCCAGCTTGTGGGATTCGATGTCGGTCACGAACCAGAGATCGGTCCCTTCGGCCTGGGTCTGGGTTGCCATTGGACGGGAGACCAGCTGCCCATCGGGCCGCCGGGTGGTGAACATGGCGATCTCGATCCCCTCGATCAGGTCGTAGAGGTCCTTCAGCTTCTTGCCGAGGGGGGCATCATCGCGATTGCGGTCGCTGGCTGTACTCATGGGGGGCCTTCGTGGTAAGGACAGGAACTTCGGATGGGGCAGAGCTTACCGCGCGGCGGGCTCGAGCGAAAGGTCGCACATCACATGGTCTTGACCTTTGCCTTGCTCAGGGTCTTGCGTCGAGCCGCCGCCAGCTCCTGCAAGGCTTCTTTGGCGCTCTTCCAGTTGAAGATTGCGGCAGTGGCCGCGCCCAGTGGGGCAAAGAACGCGGCTCCGCTGAATCCGCCCACCAGGAGACCGGCTACCAAACCGGCTCCGGCGCCACAGAGGACCTGCGGCCCGAGCTGCGCCGCCATGCCGGGAGTGTCGGCCAGCGAGTCCCTCCAGTTCTCCGTCAGCAGCATCAGCGCCGTATAAAGGATACCCATGCCCAATCCCCCGGCGGCCGCCGCCAGCCCAAGCGAGGGGATCCAGGACACCTTCCCGGTTCTCAGCAGCTGAGCGACCCCCAGAGCCAGCCCGATGACCGCCCAGGAAATGGTCCACAGCAGTATCGTGTCCTGTAACTGCAGAATCTTCGATTTCCTCATGCGCTCGGCTCCAGAGTTTCAGCGTATCGAGACCATAAGGATCGGACGCTGGAGCCGGCTTCTTCAGTCCACATTTGGCGATCACCACAAAGGGCTCAAGGACACAAGGGTTCTAGGTCACTTCAACCAATTCACGAATAGGGTAATGATGAGCGCATTGGTAAAATCGATGAAGAACGCGCCTACCAGCGGTACCACCAGAAAGGCCCTCGGCGCCGGCCCGAAGCGCACGACCAGCGCGCGCATGTTTGCCACCGCGTTGGCCGTCGTACCCAGCACGAACCCCACGAAGCCGCTCGCCATCACCGCCGAGTCGTAGTCCCGACCCATCAGCCGGAAAGATGCCGTCAGGGCGAACACCAGGACCACGACAACCTGCACTACCAGGATCACCGAGAGCGGCAGCGCCAGGTGAGCCAGCTCCCAGAGCTTCAGGTTCATCAGCGCCACCACCAGAAAGATGTTGAGCGCCAGGTTGCCCACGAACTCCATGGTGCGCTCATCGATCCCGAACCAGTGGGTGGTGTCATCGACATTCCGGATCAACGACGCGACCACCATCGCCCCGATGTAGGCCGGCAGCGTCACCCCGAGCGACTGGATGTAGCCGCTCACGATGCTGCCCAGACCCATGGCGAGCGCCAGCACCACCAGGTTCCGCACCAGAGAGGAATCCTCCCGGTCCACCTCCACCACCAGCGTCTCCGGCGACGTGCTCAATTCAGCCTTTAGCTCGGACCGGGAGCCGCTCTCCGGAGCCAACCGGTAGCGCCGGATGAGACTGGTGCCCACCGGACCTCCCACCAGGCCGCCGCACACGATGCCGGCAGTGGCCGACGTCAGCGCCAGTGCTCCTGCGCCGCGGAGTCCCGCCTGCTCGAAGATCGGCGCGAACGCCAGGCCGGTCGCCGGTCCGCCGACCAGGGTGACCGACCCGGCCATGACGCCGAGCAGCGGGTTTTCCCCGAAAAGGTGGGCGATCCACATTCCTGAGAAGTTCTGCACCAGACAGAAGGCGCTGGCGAAGAGGAGAAACACCAGCACCTGGAGGCCGCCGGCCCGGAGCAGCGCCAGACTCGCTCCCATGCCGATCGAGGTGAAGAAGGCGACGCTGAGGGTCGCCTGCATCGAGGTGTCGAGCTGGATGGTGATGGATTGCTGCCGCAGCAGAAGTACAAGCGTAGTGAAAAGCAGGCCGCCGATCACCGCAGCCGGAATGTTGAGTTGATCGAGCCACCGGATGCGTATCCGCAGCTGGATGCCGATGAAGTAAACCACGGCGCCCAGGCTTAGCGTCTGCAGCAGGTCGAGCTTGAGCTCAGTCAGGGCGACCCCACCGCTCGAAGGCCGACCCGACCAGCGCGCCCAGTCCACCGAATACCAGAGTGCCTCCTGCTACGGCGCTGGCCTTCTCGCCGGTCGAGAGCGGAACGTCGCCCACTGACTCAGAGAATCCTACGACCAGGGACCCGAATACTGCGCCGACCACGCCTCCTATGACGAGCCCGGGCAGCCATGCGCTGCCTCGTCGGACCTCCACGCTGGATACGTCGGAACTTGGTTGTTCCCGATATCTCTCGTCGCCTGCCCGGCAGGATGGGGCAGGATAGTGGCAGTAGCGAATGCGGGTCGACTCCGGTGCATAGGGCGAGAGAAGTTTCCCCTTCTCCCGGATCCCGGAGTGAAGCTGGAGGCGCACGACGGTTCCACTGTCGAGCTTGAACGGCCCCGCCTGAGCCGGCACTCCGGTTGGAAACAGCCATAGTAGATGAAGGACGAGTGCTGCAGAGCCACGGACCTTCACGAGAGATTTTGCTGATTCACGTTGCACCTCCGCAGGGCGACTCCTTCAGCCATGACATTACAGTTTACCATGCCGCATGGCGAGAAGGAGCCGACCTGGAAGGGATGGCGGTCAGTCTTCGCTCTGCTCCGGATGAGCGTTGGAATCGCCGGACCAGTAGATCATCGCGCAGGCCGCCACGATCAGAGCGGCGGAGAGGAGATAGACCGCTCCGCGCACCCCCGCGGGAAGTGTGGTCCAGGCCTCCCGGTCAAGCGCGATCACAACGCCGGGCAGAAGGCTGAGGGTCAGCAACAGCCAGGTGGTGTGTGCCCGGGACCAGCCGCGCCTCCGCTGAGCCGCTACTTCGGTCGAGCCGGAAGGCGGAGCCTCGGCTCGGGACAGTGTATCAGGCATCGAATACTCCAGTTCGCAGGTATGAATGTCCGGTCAGAGGACCGGGCGGTTGAATCGGAGTGCGACGCATGCGCGCCGCCGATCAACCCTGCGAAGGAGGTCCGGTAGGGAAGAGGGGGAAGTGCCGGGCGGACTTGCCCGGGAGTTGGGCCGGTGGCTCCTGGAGCGGAGCGAGAATGTGACCTGGAAGGACCGGCAGCCGATGCACCTGAGCCATCGGACACGGGCCACTCTGCCCGTCGGACGAAGGCCGCGGATGGAGCGGCGGTACGGGGGAACGACGGAACGACGGAACGTGGGGAACCGAGCCGGAGGCGAGCTCGATCGAGTCACCCCGACCGAAGGCGCGGTGGGGGCCGCCAGGGTGAGGGACCTGGGGAACGGCCCACCATATCGCAGCAAGCGTGAGCAGCAGGACGGCGAATCGTTCACCCATGGCTCGACACCTATGCCGTTCCGTCATTCCGTAGTTCCCCTCGTTCCTCACGTTCCCCACGTTCCCCACATTCCCCACGTTCCACCTGTACCGTATCGCTACAGCTCCGCATCGCTGCAGACCACTGTGACAGCCTGAAGGGACCGGGTCCAATGAGGTAGTGCTTTGTCTTACAATATACTAGCGCTTTCCCCCCAGCCGAGCCATCCTGGTTCATTGTATGCACCGTGCGCTGAGCCAGGAGCGTATTTCGGTCCTGCTTCACGCCTGGTGGACACACCTTTTCTTGGAGTTCCCGCATGCGACGTGTCACCCCGTTCCTGCTGGCGCTGATCATAACAGTCGGCGCCTGCCGTGACGATCCAACGGGCCTACCCGAGAACAGCGCGATCACCCCGGCGATCACCGCCACGTCGACGCCTCACTTTCTCCGGGCCAAGGCTGGAGCGCCGACCATCGCCAATCCGGTCATCCGCTTCTACGCCAAAAAGGGGCAACGGAAGACGGTATTCATGCTCTACCATGCCCGGCCGGGCCAGAAAGATTCCACCGATCTGATCCGTTTCCGGCTCCGGGAGAACTCGCTGTTGGCGCGGCCCGACGGCCGACCAATCAAGAACGGCGAGTCGGTGCTGATCACCCTGCGGCTGGTGGATCCGGTCAGGCTGATCGTGGACTTTCAGCCCGCAGGACTCCGGTTCAATCCTCGGGATCCAGCCGACCTTCGGATCAGGTGGGCCGAGACCAACCCCGACGTGAATCGAGATGGCGTGGTGAATCAGCAGGACGCCACCCTCAAGGAGCGGCTCAAGATCTGGCGGCGGGAGGGCTCCACCCAGCCATGGATCAGAACGCCGAGTCTGGTCAACGTCCCGTCCCAGGAATGCGAGCTCGACCTCACCGGGTTCACCCGGTATGCGGTTGCCTACTGAGGATGGGAGAGTGAACCCAAGCGTACCTACCCTCGGCGTTCTTCAGCTCAGCGACGCCTTCGAGCGGGTCTGGGCCACGCTGGCCGAAGAGGCCGGCCTCCAGCTCGAGCTGCTGGCAGCACCGGTTCCGTCGCACCTTTCCCGGATGATCGTATTGCTCGCCGCCGGGGGAGAGGAGCGGGCGGCCGAGCAACTGGTTCGCCAGCTGGAGGGCCAGCCGACCGTTGTCGTTGGAGCAGACCCCAGCCGCCGGGTGGCGGTGGAGCTGATTCGGGCCGGCGCGGCAGAATACTTCGCCCTGCCCGAAGACTACGAGCTGATCCGTTCCTGGCTTCGGGAGCAGGCCGACCGTCTGCGTCTCCGGGACCAGCGCACCGCCTTTGCCGACAGCGAGCGTCAGAAGTACCGCTTCGAAGGAATCCTGGGCGACAGCCCCGCCCTCAGCGTCGCCCTGGACCAGGCAGCGCGGATCATTCCCCATCCCGGCGTGACCGTGCTCATCACCGGCGAGACCGGAACGGGCAAGGAGCTGCTGGCCCGCGCTATCCACTACAACGGGCCTCGCCGCGAAGCGCCATTCGTCGACATCAACTGCGCCGCCATTCCCGAGCAGCTGCTGGAGAGCGAGCTCTTCGGCCACGAGAAAGGCGCCTTTACCGGAGCCAACAACGCAAAGCCCGGACTGTTCGAGGAAGCCAATGGCGGCACTCTGTTCCTCGATGAGCTGGGGCATCTGCCGCTGACGCTTCAGGGCAAGCTGCTCCGGGCGCTGGAAGAGCGCAGCATCCGGCGAGTGGGTGGAGTTCGCCCGATCAAAATCGACGTGCGGGTCATGGCCGCCACGCACGTGGACCTGAGCGCGGCGGTCAAGCGAGGCGAGTTCCGGGAAGATCTCTATTACCGGCTCAACGTCGTCGCCATAGAGCTGCCGCCCCTCCGTGTCCGGCATGAAGACATCATCCCTCTGGCCCGGCACTTCCTGGAGCGGTTCTCCGCCGAGTACGGCATTCCTCGGACGCTGACCGCCGCGGCGCAGCGCGCCCTCCGCGAGCACGAGTGGACCGGCAACATCCGCGAGCTCCGCAACACCATGGAGCGGGCGGTGCTGCTGGGCCGGAACGAGGCGCTCCTGCCCGAGGATCTCGACGTCGAGCGCGGGGCCACCCCGGTGTGGGGCGCGTTGCCGTTCCCGGCTCCGCTGCAGACCGTGGTCACTGCCGCAGTGTCGGAGATGCTCGCGCTCTGCGGCGGGAACAAGAGCGAAGCCGCCCGCCGGCTCAGGATCTCGCGCACCCGGCTGCTGCGGGTACTCGACGGTGAAAACGCGCTGGCTTCGGCCGGCGCCGGACCAGACGATGCTTGAGCCCGTGCGTCCCCCATCGCTCGCGATCGATCCGATCTCCCAGCTGCGAGGCGACATCGAAAAGCCGGTAGAATCGGGAGACTGGATCGCGGTGCGGGAGCTGCTGGAGGCGCATCCCGACGCGGTCGCCCTGAGCGGCGAGCTCACCGCACTTTATGGCGAGGTCCTGCTCCGCACCGGCCGAAGCCAGGCTGCCCGGGAGTGGCTGACCCAGGGGCTGCTCCGTCTGGAGCGGCGGGGAGAACGGGCCTCGCTCCGCCGGGTGATGAACCTGCTGGGAGTTTCCCTGTTCGAGCTGGGGCAGCTGGAGGAGGCCGCGGCCATCCTGGAGCAGGTAGCTGAAGTCGCCTGGAGCAATGGCGACGACCTGCTGCTGGCCAAGGCCCGGAACAACCTGGGAACCATCGCGAACGTGCGGGGACAGCGGGACAAGGCGCTCACGCTGTACCAGCTCGCGGTGCCGGTGTACCAGCGGTTGGGAAGTCCCAGCGGCCTGGCGGAGTGCTACCACAACATGGCGATCACCTATCGCGACGCTTCGGCGCTGGAGCAGGCCGACGAATGCGAGCGGCGCGCCATCGAGTTCGCGCACCAGGCCGGCAGCAGACGGCTTACCGCGTTGGCGCGTCTGGGGCGGGCCGAAATCAGTCTCCGGAGAGGAGAAGTCTCCCTGGCGGAGGTGGGTGCGAACCATGCGGCAACGGCCTTCCGCGATGCCGCCGATCCCGTGGGCGAGGGGGACGCCCTCCGGCTGATCGGAGTTGCCCGGACGCTTCAGGGCAAGCTGGACCTGGCCCGCTCGGCGCTGGAGACGGCGCTGTCGCTGACCCGGGAGCACGGCGCTGCGCTCAACGAGGCCGAGACCTTGCGGGCGTTGGCGGAGTGGGCCGCGGCGGAGGGCAATCACGACGTCGCCCGGGCGCATGCCCGCAGCGCGGTGACGTTACTGGAGCGGCTCGGCGCAGCGGAAGATGCGGGTGCTGTCTTGCTGTGGATGGAGGAGAACCTGCTGCCACCGGGCGGAACGTGAGGAACGACGGAACGTGAGGAACGACGGAACGTGGGGAACGACGGAACGTGGGGAACGACGGAACGTGGGGAACGTGAGGAAGGACGGAACGAATAGGCGAAAGAAAGTCACCTCATCCCGAGAGAGCGTCAGCGAACGAGGGATCCAGTCCACCGGTGTCACATCCGATCGGGCTAGATCCCTCGCTTTGCTCGGGACGAGGTGCTATTCCTCAGGTCCGTCACTTCTCCCGGTCTTCACGTTCCTCCCTGTCCTCACGTTCCCCCCGTTCCCCCGTTCCCACCTTCCCACGTTCCTCACGTTCCTCACGTTCCCACCTTACTCATGATTGGCCGGATCGTCTGCACCACGATGACCCTGACCGCCGTGATTCCCGCCATGATCATCCCCAGGCGGATCGTCGGCGCCGTGACCTCCGTTGATTCCACCGCGATCGTCCCCTGCCGGATCGTCCGCTCCCTGCCCAGCGGTGAGTCCTCCACGATCATCACCCGCAGGGTCATCGACGCCCTGCCCTCCGGTGAGGCCGCCATTGTCGTCCCTGGAAGGAGTGCCGAGGCCAACACCATCCTGTTGGGTGACCGCCGAACCGATGGGCTCCAGCATGGAGCTGCAAGCGCCGGCGCCCAGCATGAGGCCGGATATGAGCGCGAAAATGAGAGTGCGATGAGTCATGATGCTGCTCCGAGAGATTAGGGAAAGGTTGCCTTCGGTGGCCCACTCATAGGCAGACATCAGGCCCTTCTCTCCGAAACATCCTTGTAGCCGCTAATCTCCTCTCGCTTGGTCGCTTACGGATGAGGCCCCGAATCGACCCAGTTCCTTTATTACTCCACCGTATTACACCGCCTGTACCGTCGCGAGACAGGTAGAGGCGATTCACCTCATCCCCAGGGAGTTAAACGACCGAGGAATCTGCTCCGAGCCTTACTTCAGTTGGAGTAGATCCCTCGCTTCGCTCGGGATGAGGTGCTTCGCTCGGGATGAGGTGCTTCGCTCGGGATGAGGTGCTTCGCTCGGGATGAGGTGCTCTGCTGGGATGAGGTGCTCTGCCCGGGATGAGGTAATTGGCCTATCGCCTACACTCGTTCCTTACGTTCGTACCGCCGTCCCGCCGTCCCGCCGTTCAATGAACCGTCCTCCCTTCCCTTAGCATACGGACAAACTCCTCCAGCCGGCGCGCCCGGGTCTCCGGCCGTTTGGCGTCGTGCAGGCGGTACAGAATGGCATAACGGTTCTGGCTGTTCAGTCCCTCGAAGAAGCGCCGGGCCTCGGGATACGGCTCCAGCGCCGCCAGCAAGTCATTCGGCGGACGCATCTGGCTGGGCGACGGGTACGCCGCGTCCCAGCGGCCGTCCCGTTTCGCTTCCTCCATCTGCCGCACGGCCGCCGGTGCCAGCCGTCCCGCGGCGTGCAGCCGCTCCACCGCCGCCCGGTTGATCTGCGACCACTTGCTGCGAGGGCGCCTGGGGGTGAACCGCTGCCGGTACACCTTGGCATCGACCGCTGCGACCAGTCCATCGATCCAGCCGTAGCAGAGCGCCACCTCCAGCGCCTCCTTATAGGAGACTGTAGTCAGACCGCTCTCCTTCTTGGCGAATTCCAGCCAGACCCCGGGCGACGACTCGTGATGTTTCTCCAGCCACTTCTCCCAGGCGGCCTGGGAGCGGAATCGTTTGACCACCAAGTCGGCCTTCATCTAAGCTTCCTCCATGCCATGCCGAGCCCGCTCTCTGATTCCTCTATCACTGCTGCTCCTCCTGGCCGGGAGCCGTTCATCGGGCGGCGTCTCCGGCGTACCGGCCGGCCCCATCGTGGTGCTGATCGGACTGGATGGTTTTCAGCCGAGCTACCTGGGCCGACCACCCACCAGGCATCTCAGGGAGCTGGCCCGTCAGGGTGTTCAGGCCCGATGGATGACCCCGGTTTTTCCGAGTCTCACCTTCCCCAACTTCTATAGTATCGCGACCGGGCTCTACCCCGAGCACCACGGGATCGTGTCCAACACGATGTTGGATTCGGCGCTGGGCAGCTTTTCGCTGCGGGACCGAAGCTCGGTGGAAGACCCCCGCTGGTGGGGCGGCGAGCCGATCTGGGTGACCGCGGTCAAGCAAAACCAGCGGGCCGCGACCTACTTCTGGCCTGGCTCCGAGGCCCAGATCAAGCGAGTCAGGCCCACCTACTACAAGGTCTACGACTCGAGCGTCCCCGATGCCGCGCGGGTCTGGCAGGTGCTCCAGTGGCTTTCGCTTCCACCGGCCCAGGCGCCATCACTGCTCACTCTGTACTTCAACGATGTGGACGATGCCGGCCACCGCTTCGGTCCCAACGCGCCGGAGACCGATTCCGCCATCGCCCGGGTGGACAGCGCGGTCGGAGCGCTGATGGAGGGATTGGAACAGCGCGGCTTGACCGGCAAGGTGAATCTGATTGTGGTGTCGGATCACGGCATGGCGGAGGTGGCCCCCGATCACGTCATCCATCTGGAGCAGCTCATCGATACGGAGGCGGTGAATCTGGTGGACCAGGGGCCCATCGTATCGCTCTCCCCGAAATCCGGCCGGGACGACGAGATCATCGCGCAACTCCGGAGGTCGCCCCATCTCAAGGTCTATCGCAAATCCGAGATCCCGGCGGCCCTCCATTATAGAGCGCATCCGCGGATCCAGCCGATCCTGGCGATTGCCGATGAGGGTTGGATCGCCACGGCCCGAAATGGCGGCCCCGGCCCGCGGGGGATGCACGGCTACTCGCCCGATCTCCCCTCAATGCGGGCACTCTTTCTTGCCCGCGGCCCCGCCTTTGCCCACGGCACCGTGGTTCCGCCGTTTCAGAACATTCATGTCTACGACCTGGTCGCCCACATACTGCGA